>NZ_NCUX01000026.1:0-101071 GCF_002096615.1 Streptococcus oralis subsp. dentisani | reverse complement strand
AGGTTCAACAAGCACAAGCAATGGCTCAGCAAGTCAATCAGCTAGCGCATCAGTAAGCTCAAGCCAAAGCGCTTCAGCATCAGTATCTGCAAGTCAAAGCACTTCAGCATCTGTATCAGCAAGCCAATCAGCTTCAGCTTCAATCAGTGCAAGCAACAACTCAGGTAGTGGTTCAGGTTCAACAAGTACAAGCAATGGTTCAGGTGATGCCTCAACTTCAGCAAGTACTTCAGCAAGCTTGAGCAACAGCGTAAGTGCTTCAATCAGCACAGGTGAATCAGTTTCAACAAGCACAAGCTTGAGCGATAGCGCAAGTACCTCAGCTAGCTTGTCTGACAGTGCTTCAATCTCAAACGCTTTGAACCACTCACAAGCTCCTGCACAACAACCTGCTGGACCAGGACGTTCAAACGGTAGAAAACTTCCAAATACAGGAACTGCAAGTAACCAATTTGCTGGTCTTGGATTAGGAGTAGCTGCCTTGGCAACTGCCTCTCTTCTTGGCAAGAAGAAGAAATCAGCAGCTTCTGAAATGGATTTAGAAGACTAAGTTCCAAAAATCGACTAAAATGAAATTGTTGATATCATTTTAGCGATGAAAACAAGAACCCCAGATGGCCTAAGGCTATCTGGGGTTTTTGGCTCTTTGTCAACTGTGGAGGGTGAGATCTAATTAAGCATGAGAGAGAATCAGATTGGTTCTCTCTTTTCTAATATTCAAAGTAACGAGAATTATCACTCTAAATTTTTGAAATTTTGAAAATCAAATACTAGACATCTTATATTCTTGCTGATTGCTTTCAACTAATGGTGAAGTTCACCAGAACAAGTCAACGTCTGGCTGTCAATCTCACAAGGTGTTAAAGTTTTCCTGAAAATTTGAGGATAAAATGCTTTATCATAGGGAGACTGTGATGTTGGAATATGTGAAATTTATTCAGTATAATTTTGGTATTTTGAAGTAGTGTGATGATAGGGAACTGGCTGTTGAATCTGTCCACAGTGAACCGCTTTTACTTGTTCCTGAACTTTCTCTAAGCCATTTGTAGAAGTAGTCTTTGGTGGGTGATTACTTTTTTTTGCCTCGGTTTTCATGGAAATTTAAATTTTTAAAGATTCTTAATTTTGCTTGAAAATCTAAGGAATTTCTTCAAAAATTCACACAAAACTCTTCAATTTGGGTTTGTGGAAATCGGTTTTTTATGATAGAATATTAAGGAATGTATGTCATTCGATAAACAAATTTAATGAGGTAAAAACATGGAAATCATGACCATTGCGATTGTTGTTTTTGCCGTCATCATTGGTTTAGTCATTGGATATGTCAGCATCTCAGCTAAGATGAAATCATCTCAAGAGGCTGCAGAGTTGATGCTTCTAAATGCTGAACAAGAAGCAACTAATTTACGAGGACAAGCTGAGCGCGAAGCGGATTTACTGCTAAATGAAGCCAAGAGCGAAAGCAAGTCTCTTAAAAAAGAAGCACTATTGGAGGCCAAAGAGGAAGCCAGAAAATACCGTGAAGAAGTGGACGCTGAATTTAAGTCAGAACGTCAGGAGCTCAAGCAAATTGAAAGTCGTTTGACGGAGAGAGCTACGAGCCTTGACCGTAAGGACGACAATTTGACGAACAAAGAAAAAACACTTGAACAAAAAGAACAAAGTATTTCTGATAGAGCAAAAAACCTTGATGCACGTGAAGAGCAATTAGAGGAAGTCGAAAGACAAAAAGAAGCTGAACTTGAACGTATCGGCTCCCTTTCCCAAACTGAGGCTCGAGATATTATCTTGGCTCAGACAGAGGAAAACTTGACCAAGGAAATTGCTAGCCGCATTCGTGAGGCAGAGCAAGAAGTGAAGGAACGTTCAGACAAGATTGCGAAAGATATCTTGGTTCAGGCTATGCAGCGTATCGCTGGTGACTATGTAGCAGAGTCAACAAACTCGACAGTTCACCTACCAGATGATACCATGAAGGGTCGCATTATCGGACGTGAAGGTCGTAACATTCGTACCTTTGAAAGTTTGACAGGGGTTGATGTGATTATCGACGATACACCGGAAGTGGTAACCTTGTCAGGATTTGATCCGATTCGTCGTGAAATTGCTCGTATGACCATGGAAATGTTGCTCAAGGATGGCCGTATCCACCCAGCTCGTATCGAGGAGTTGGTTGAGAAGAACCGTCAAGAGATTGACAATAAAATCCGTGAATACGGTGAGGCTGCTGCCTATGAGATTGGTGCGCCAAACCTCCATCCAGACTTGATGAAGATCATGGGACGTTTGCAGTTCCGTACTTCTTATGGACAAAATGTCTTGCGTCATTCGATTGAAGTTGCTAAGTTATCTGGTATCATCGCGAGTGAACTTGGTGAAAATGCAGCTCTTGCCCGTCGTGCTGGATTCCTTCACGACATCGGGAAAGCTATTGACCGTGAGGTTGAAGGTAGCCACGTTGAGATTGGTACGGAGTTGGCTCGTAAGTACAAGGAACACCCAGTTGTGGTGAATACCATTGCTAGCCACCACGGTGATGTCGAAGCCGAAAGCGTCATTGCGGTGATTGTTGCTGCAGCAGATGCCTTGAGTGCAGCGCGTCCAGGTGCTCGTAGCGAGTCTCTTGAAAGCTACATCAAGCGTCTCCATGATTTGGAAGAAATCGCCAATGGCTTTGAAGGAGTGCAAAATAGCTTTGCCCTTCAAGCAGGACGTGAAATCCGCATCATGGTTAATCCAGGACAAATCAAAGACGACAAAGTCACAATCTTGGCTCACAAAGTTCGTGAGAAAATTGAAAATAATCTCGATTACCCAGGAAATATCAAGGTAACCGTGATCCGTGAACTTCGTGCAGTAGATTATGCTAAATAAATAAGAAAGAGCAGTTGAAAAATTACTGCTTTTTTGTTACACTAGATAGAAAGACTGTAGAAGGATAACTGACGCTATCATCAGTATCCTAGAGAAATTTTACTTTATTTCACAGACTAACTAAAGGAGACATAATGGCAGACCGAGGCTTGCTAATCGTTTTTTCTGGTCCTTCAGGAGTTGGGAAGGGAACGGTTAGAAGAGAGATTTTTGAGAGTTCTGAGAATCAATTTCAATACTCTGTATCGATGACGACACGCGCGCAACGTCCTGGTGAAGTAGACGGAGTGGACTATTTCTTCCGTACTCGTGAAGAGTTTGAAGAGCTGATCCGTCAAGGTCAGATGTTGGAATATGCAGAATATGTCGGTAACTACTATGGAACTCCTCTGACCTATGTCAACGAAACCCTAGACAAGGGAATCGATGTCTTCCTTGAGATTGAAGTTCAAGGAGCCCTTCAGGTTAAGAAAAAGGTCCCAGATGCTGTCTTTATCTTCCTAACACCACCAGATTTGGATGAATTGCAAGATCGTTTGGTAGGTCGTGGAACAGATAGCGCTGAAGTGATTGCCCAACGAATTGAAAAAGCCAAGGAAGAAATTGCCCTCATGCGTGAGTATGATTACGCCATTGTCAACGATCAGGTGCCCCTCGCTGCTGAGCGTGTCAAGCGTGTAATCGAAGCAGAACACTTCCGTGTGGACCGTGTCATTGGTCACTATCAGGAGATGTTGCCAAAATCTACAACTACTCGATAAACTATAGGAAACAGGTACAAGCAAATGATGTTAAACCCCTCTATTGATACCTTGCTAGACAAGGTGCCATCAAAATATTCACTCGTAATCTTGGAAGCAAAACGTGCCCACGAACTAGAAGCAGGTGCGCCAGCAACTCAAGAGTTTAAGTCTGAAAAATCAACTCTTCGCGCTTTGGAAGAAATCGAGTCTGGAAATGTAACCATTCACCCAGATCCAGAAGGAAAACGTGAAGCGGTTCGTCTCCGTATCGAAGAAGAAAAACGCCGCAAAGAAGAAGAAGAAAAGAAAATCAAAGAGCAAATCGCTAAAGAAAAAGAAGATGGTGAAAAAATTTAAGGTTGGGGGGACTCAATCTTATTTTTTCTATTGCAAGAATTTACTGACAAGGAGGAGGTGAGAAGATGGCTATCGCAAAGATTATCGTGGATGTTCCCCTGATGCAGACGGACCAGCCATACAGTTACAAGATCCCAGAGGAATTTGTAGAGATGTTGGAAGTCGGTATGCGGGTCCATGTCCCCTTTGGTAAGGGCAATCGTTTGATACAAGGAATTGTGTTAGGTTTGGAGTCCCAATCGACTGAAGAAGTGACCGATCAGGACTTGAAGGAGATTGCAGAAGTGCTGGATTTTTCCCCTGTTCTCACGCAAGAGCAACTCTGGCTGGCTGAGGAGTTACGTAAGTCAGTCTTTTCTTACAAAATCTCTATCCTAAAAGCCATGCTTCCAGGTTTTTTAAACTCCAGCTATGATAAGATTCTCTACCCTCTGGAAGGTCTCAGTCAGGCAGACAAAGAGCGCTTGTTTGGTTCAGAAGATTCGCTAGCCTTTTCTTCTCTAGATTTAGCCAAGCAGGCAGAAATGATGCGCTTGACGAGAAAAGGTTTGCTCCGTTTAGAATACCAGGCAGTCGATCAAAAGAAGGTCAAGACCCAGTCTTGGTATGAGGTTGATGCTACTCAGCTAGAGAAGATTGAGATTTCTGCACGTGCTAAGAAAAAGGCAGAGCTGAGAGACTATTTGCTAGCTCATCCTGAAAGTGCTCCTCTGGCTAGCTTGTTAGAATCCTACTCACGCGAGCAAGTCAACTTCTTTGTGGAGCAAGGAGCTCTAACCCTAGTCCAAAAGGAAGTGCAACGCTCAGCCGCTTATTTTGAAGGCATTGAAGTCAGCCAACCTTTGGAGTTGAATCCAGAACAAAGACAGGCGCGTGATGCCGTTGTCAGTGCTATTGGTAGTCAACAGCCTCCATTCCTCCTTCAAGGGATTACAGGAAGTGGGAAAACGGAGGTTTACTTACAGATCATCCAAGGAGCCTTGGACAAGGGTAAGACAGCTATTTTGCTGGTACCTGAGATTTCTCTGACGCCACAGATGACAGAGCGTTTCATTGCTCGTTTCGGTGAGAAAGTGGCCATTCTTCACTCAGGCCTGTCCAATGGTGAAAAGTACGACGAATGGCGCAAGGTTGAACGTGGCGCTGCTCAAGTTGTCGTTGGCGCTCGATCAGCTATCTTTGCTCCTCTGAAAAATCTGGGTGTCATGATTATCGACGAAGAGCATGAAGCTAGCTATAAACAAGACAGCAATCCCCGTTACCATGCCAGAGAAGTGGCTATTTTACGGGCCCAGTACAATCAAGCAGCCCTAGTCCTTGGTTCAGCGACACCAAGTCTGGAAAGCCGTGCACGGGCTGGCAAAGGTGTCTACCACCACTTACGTCTGACCCAACGAGCCAATCCTTTAGCCACTATTCCTGAGGTTCAAGTAATTGACTTTCGGGACTATATTGGGCAGAATGAGACATCAAACTTTACCCCTCCTTTGCTAGAAGCTATCCAAGACCGCTTGGATAAAAAAGAGCAGGTAGTCCTCATGCTCAACCGTCGGGGTTATTCTAGTTTTGTTATGTGTCGGGAGTGTGGGACAGTAGATAGCTGTCCCAACTGTGACATTTCTCTGACTCTCCACATGGATACCAAGACCATGAACTGCCATTACTGTGGTTTTTCGAAGGGAATTCCTCATGTCTGTCCAAACTGTCAGAGTCGCAGTATTCGCTACTACGGTACAGGGACTCAGAAAGCCTATGATGAACTGGCAGAACTCTTTCCTCAGGCCCGCATTCTACGGATGGATGTGGATACGACTCGTAAGAAAGGCAGTCACCAAGCTCTTCTTGACCAGTTTGGCCGAGGGGAAGCAGATATCTTGTTGGGAACTCAGATGATTGCTAAGGGTTTGGATTTTCCCAATGTGACCCTAGTCGGAGTTCTTAATGCGGATACGGCCTTGAATCTACCAGATTTCCGTTCTTCTGAGAGAACCTTCCAGCTCTTGACTCAGGTGGCTGGTCGCGCAGGTCGTGCAGAAAAGGCTGGGCAGGTCTTGATTCAGTCTTACAATCCTGAGCACTATGCCATTCGTTTTGCTAAGGAACAGGACTACGAAGGCTTTTACGCTTATGAAATGAGTATCAGGCGCCAACTCGGCTACCCGCCTTATTATTTTACGATTGGGATTACCCTCTCTCATAAGAAAGAAGAAGAGGTTGTCAAACGTGCCTATGAAGTCATGGAAATTTTGCGCTCAGGTTTATCGGAAACTAGTAAAATCCTTGGACCAACGCCAAAACCCATTGCTCGTACTCATAACCTTTATCATTACCAGATTTTGATTAAATACCGTTTAGAAGATAAGCTGGGACAGACTCTCAACCAAGTCTTGGCCTTGACTCAAGAACGGGAAAATAGCGAGCTTCGTCTCAGTATTGACCATGAGCCGCAGCAATTTTTATAAGAAGGAGAAGAAATGACAAAACTAATCTTTATGGGGACACCTGAATTTTCAGCGACAGTTTTGAAGGGGTTGTTATCAGATGACTGTTACGAGATTCTAGCTGTTGTGACCCAGCCAGATCGCGCTGTCGGTCGTAAAAAAGTAATCCAAGAAACCCCAGTCAAGCAGGCTGCCAAAGAAGCAGGCCTTCCCATCTACCAACCTGAAAAATTATCTGGAAGCCCAGAGATGGAAGCCATTATGAAGCTAGGGGCGGATGGGATTGTGACCGCTGCTTTTGGGCAGTTTCTTCCAAGTAAACTCCTTGATAGCATGGATTTTGCGGTCAACGTTCACGCTTCCCTCCTTCCAAAACACCGTGGTGGTGCACCCATTCATTATGCCTTGATTCAAGGGGATGAGGAAGCTGGTGTGACCATTATGGAGATGGTTAAGGAAATGGATGCAGGAGATATGATTTCCCGTCGTAGCATTCCCATCACAGATGAGGATAATGTTGGAACCTTATTTGAGAAATTAGCGATTGTAGGTCGTGACTTGCTTTTGGATACCCTGCCTGCCTATATAGCTGGGGAGATCAAACCTGTGCCTCAGGACCCAAGTCAGGTCACTTTCTCGCCAAATATCAAGCCAGAGGAAGAGAAACTGGATTGGAATAAAAGCAATCGTCAACTCTTCAACCAAATCCGTGGTATGAACCCATGGCCTGTTGCCCACACTTTTCTCAAGGGAGACCGCTTTAAGATCTATGAAGCCCTGCCAGTAGAAGGTCAGGGAGTTCCAGGCGAGATCCTCTCTATTGGCAAGAAGGAATTGATCGTCGCTACGGCAGAAGGGGCTCTGTCTCTCAAGCAAGTGCAGCCAGCTGGGAAGCCTAAGATGGACATTGCTTCCTTCCTCAATGGAGTTGGACGGACATTGACAGTAGGAGAACGATTTGGTGACTAAAGTAGAAACGGCTAGAAGTCTTGCTCTAGCAGTATTAGAGGATGTTTTTATCAACCAAGCATACTCAAATATTGCTTTAAACAAACACCTCAAGGGGAGTCAACTCTCAGCAGCAGATAAGGGCTTGGTAACTGAGATTGTCTATGGAACGGTAGCACGAAAACTGACTCTAGAATGGTACCTGTCCCACTTTATCAAAGACCGGGATAAGCTGGATAACTGGCTCTATATCCTGCTCCTTCTGAGCGCTTACCAACTTCGGTATCTGGATAAGGTTCCCAATCACGCAGTGGTCAATGAAGCGGTAGAACTAGCCAAAGCCCGTAAAAAAGGCAGTGAAAAATTGGTCAACGCTGTCCTTCGTCGTATTTTGCGAGAAGGCTGGCCAGATATTGACAGCATTAAGCGAAAAAATAAGCGTGATTCCATTGCCTATTCTCTCCCAGTTTGGCTAGTATCTAAGCTCAAGGAAGAATACGGTGAAGAGCGAGCACAAGCCATCTTTAAAAGTCTCTTGGTGCGCAACAAGGCCAGTATCCGAGTGACCGATTTAAGTCGAAAAGAGGAAATCAAAGCTTTGTTAGAGGCGACCGATTCTCTCTTGGCAACCACTGGTCTGGTCAAGGAGCAAGGTCACTTTGCAGGACATGATTTGTTCGCAGAAGGGGTTATAACTATCCAAGACGAGTCCAGTCAACTGGTTGCTCCGACTCTTGATCTACAAGGTGATGAACAGGTCCTGGATGCCTGTGCCGCTCCGGGTGGAAAAACAGCCCATATGGCTTTTTATCTCACGACAGGTCAGGTTACTGCTCTGGATTTATATGACCACAAGTTGGACTTGATCCAAGAAAATGCCCAACGTCTGGGTGTGGCGGATCGAGTGCAAACGCAAAAATTGGATGCCAGAAAAGTACATGAGTTTTTTGGGAAGGATTCGTTTGATAAGATTTTAGTAGATGCTCCTTGTTCTGGGATTGGCCTCTTGCGTCGCAAACCAGATATCAAATACAATAAAGAAACAGCAGATTTCGCATCATTACAGGAAATTCAGTTGGAAATATTAGGTAGTGTTTGTCAAACGCTACGAAAAGGTGGTATAATAACGTATAGTACCTGCACTATCGTCTCAGAGGAAAACTTTCACGTCGTTGAGGCATTTTTAGAAAGTCACCCCGAGTTTGAGCAGGTTAAACTAGAACACGAATGCAAGGATATTTTGAAGGACGGCTGTATCTTGATCACTCCTGAATTGTACGGAAGTGATGGATTCTTTATCAGCCAATTCCGCAAGATATCTGATTAGGAAGGAACTGACACAATGGAAATAGCATTATTAACAGATGTTGGTCAGAAACGAACAAATAACCAAGACTATGTCAATCACTTTGTCAACCGAGCAGGACGCACCATGATCCTCTTGGCTGATGGGATGGGAGGACACCGTGCAGGCAATATCGCTAGTGAGATGGCAGTAACAGACCTAGGCGTGGCTTGGGTTGATACCCAAATCGACACCGTCAATGAGGTCCGTGAATGGTTTGCCCACTATCTGGAACTTGAAAATCAAAAAATTCATCAGATGGGGAAAGACGAAGCCTATAAGGGGATGGGAACAACGCTTGAAGCAGTAGCCATTATTGGAAATCAAGCTATTTATGCCCATATTGGTGATTCTCGTATCGGTTTGATCCGTGGTGAAGATTATCGCCAGCTCACAAGTGATCATTCTTTGGTTAATGCTCTGCTAAAGGCTGGCCAGCTAACTCCAGAGGAGGCAGAAATTCATCCGCAGAAAAATATCATTACCCAATCCATTGGGCAAAAAGATGAAATTCAACCAGATTTTGGCATGGTTAGCCTAGAGTCAGGAGACTACCTCTTGCTCAACAGTGACGGCTTGACCAATATGATCTCAGGAAGCGATATCTACGATATTGTAACAAGTGATATTTCCTTGGCAGACAAGGCGGCAACTTTGATTCGTTTTGCCAACAATGCAGGTGGTTTAGACAATATCACGGTTGCCCTTGTTCACATGAATGAGGAGGAAGTAGAATGATCCAGATCGGCAAGATTTTTGCCGGACGATATCGGATTATCAAACAGATTGGTCGAGGAGGCATGGCGGATGTTTACTTGGCCAAGGATTTGATCCTAGACGGGGAAGAAGTGGCGGTTAAGGTCCTGAGGACTAACTATCAGACAGATCCGATTGCTGTGGCACGTTTTCAACGTGAAGCAAGAGCCATGGCGGATCTGGATCATCCCCATATCGTTCGAATAACAGATATCGGTGAGGAAGACGGTCAGCAGTATCTAGCTATGGAATATGTGGCAGGGCTGGACCTCAAACGTTATATCAAAGAACACTCCCCTCTCTCAAATGAAGAAGCCGTCCGTATTATGGGACAGATTCTCTTGGCGATGCGTCTGGCGCATACGAGAGGGATTATCCACCGAGATTTGAAACCTCAAAATATCCTATTGACACCAGATGGAACTGCCAAAGTTACAGACTTTGGGATTGCCGTGGCTTTTGCAGAGACCAGTCTGACACAGACTAACTCCATGCTCGGTTCAGTCCACTATCTCTCACCTGAGCAGGCCCGTGGTTCCAAGGCAACTGTGCAGAGTGACATCTATGCTATGGGGATTATTTTCTATGAGATGTTGACAGGACATATCCCTTATGATGGGGATAGTGCGGTGACTATTGCCCTCCAGCATTTCCAAAAACCACTTCCATCTGTTATTGCTGAGAATCCAGCAGTACCACAAGCTTTGGAAAATGTCGTTATCAAGGCAACGGCCAAGAAATTGACAGATCGCTATCAGTCTGTATCAGAAATGTATGTGGACTTGTCGAGTTGTTTGTCTCACAATCGTAGGAGAGAACCAAAGCTAGTCTTTGATGAGGCAAGCAAGGTTGATACCAAGACCTTGCCTAAAGTTCCACAAAGCACTCTGACCTCTATTCCGAAGGCTAATCCACAGCCAGAACGACCTCAATCAAAACAGCAGACTCAGCAGGTAGTAGATGAAGCACCAGTACCAAAACCAGCGAAAAAACGGAAGTTTAAAGCTCGCTACATGATTTTACTGGCCAGTGCCTTGCTAGTTGCAGCCTCTTTGATTTGGATATTCTCCCGAACTCCAGCGACTATTGCTATTCCAGATGTATCGGGACAGACAGTTGCTGAAGCTAAAGAGACACTGAAGAAAGCTAATTTTGAAGTAGGTGAAGAAAAGACAGAGGCCAGCGACACAGTAGCCGAAGGTCGCGTCATTCGAACAGATCCAGAAGCTAGAAGCGGTCGAAAAGAAGGAAGCAAAGTAAATCTAATCGTTTCATCAGGTAAGCAATCCTTCCAACTAAGTAACTATGTAGGACGTAGGTCCTCGGATGTTGTCGCAGAGCTCAAAGAGAAAAAGGTTCCAGAAAATCTTATCAAGATCGAGGAAGAGGAATCTAGCGAAAGTGATCCAGGAACAGTCATTAGGCAAACCCCAGCTGCAGGAAGCACTTACGACCTAACAAAGGCAACAAGTATTGTATTGACAGTTGCTAAGAAGGTGACCAGCGTTTCGATGCCAAGTTACATTGGTTCAAGTCTCGAATTTACTAAGAACAATTTGACTCAGATTGTTGGTGTAAAAGAGGCCAATATCGAAGTTGTGGAAGTATCAACTGCTCCTGAAGGAACTACTGCAGGAACAGTTGTTAGTCAGGACCCTAAACCTGGAGAAAAGGTAGATCTCAATAAAACACGTGTTAAGATTTCTATTTATAAACCAAAACCACTTCCTTCTTCATCAAGTTCGTCTCAACACGGAAATTCAGGAACAGACACGACGCCTTCACAGAGTAACAATCAAGGTAGCAACCCTACAACGGATTCTTCAGATGGCGGTAGAACGTCAAGCAATGAACGAAATTAACCCAATCTTTGTCATGAAATCATGACAAAGATTTTTTTTCATGAACTTTTGTGATAGAATAAAGGGAGTAGAAAATAGGAGTAGAAAATGGACGAATCAAAAGAGTTAAATGCTGTCATTGATGTGATTATGCTAGCTGGAACCATTCTCTTGAAAAGTGGTTCGGAGATTCATCGGGTTGAGGACACCATGATTCGCATTGCCCATTCACAGGGAATAGTGGATTGCAATGTTCTTGCCATGCCCGCGGCTATTTTCTTTTCGATTGAAAACACCAATATTTCTCGTATGAAACGGGTGACCTCATCCTCCTATAACATCGAAAAAGTCTGTGATGTCAACCAAGTATCACGGGAGCTTGTGGGTGGTCAGATTGATCTTTCTACAGCTTTTAAAAAGCTGAAGGAAATCAGAAATCAAGCTCTTCCTTATAGCAAGCTTCAAGTGACTGTAGCAGCAACCCTCAGTGCCCCTTTCTTCTCGATTATGTTTGGTGGCAATGTCTATGATGCTTTTGGAGCAGGCGTTGCGACCTTGTTTGGTTTTGCCTTCTCTCTCTATGTCGAGAAGTTTATCCGAATTCCTTTTGTAACAGCTTTTGCGGGTGCCTTTGTTTTTGGCTTGATTGCCCAGTTCTGGGCTCGCTATACTGGATTTCCTTCGACGGCAGACCTAATCATAGCAGGAGCCGTCATGCCCTTTGTTCCAGGGATTGCTCTGACAAATGCGGTTCGAGATATCATGACCAACCATATCAACTCTGGTATGAGCAAGATGTTTGAATCCCTGCTCATTACCCTCGCTTTAGGGGCCGGCACCTCTGTCGCCCTGGTTTTGATGACATAAGATGACTCTAACAAGTATTTTACTCCAAGCAGTGGCGAGTTTACTCGCCATTATCACCTTTCTAATCGTACTAAATGTCCAGCGTTCCATGCTTCTGCCTGGTGGTGTTTTGGGAATGGGCGTTTGGCTCCTCTATCTCGTGCTCAAAGAACCAACCAATGTCATCGTTGCGACCTTTATCGCGGCGGTGGTAGGTTCTTGCATCAGTCAGATTTTAAGTATTGTCTACAAGACACCAGCAGTGGTTTTTGTCTTGGCTATTCTTGCCCCCTTGGTGCCAGGTTATCTTTCCTATCGGACGACTGCCTTCTTTGTGACAGGCGATTACAGCCATGCCCTTGCCAGTGCAACTCTAGTAGTTATGTTGGCTCTGGTCATTTCTATCGGGATGGCTAGTGGAACGGTGATTTTAAAGCTCTATTACTACATCCGAAAACAACGAGGAATCTCTTCCTAATGCAGTCAAAGCAAAGACTTGATTTGGTGAATCAAGTCTTTTTTCTCTCTTTTGTTCCTATTTGTGATAAAATAGAATGAAACGATTTTTTACAATGAATGAAAAAACAGAGGTAAATATGACAATCGGTATTGATAAGATTGGTTTTGCGACCAGTCAATATGTCTTGAAATTACAAGACTTAGCAGAAGCGAGGGGAGTTGACCCCGAAAAATTTAGCAAGGGACTCTTGTTAAATGAAATTAGTATTGCGCCACTGACTGAGGACATTGTTACCTTGGCAGCTAGTGCAAGCAACTCTATTTTAACAGACAAAGAAAAAGAAGAAATCGATATGGTCATCGTGGCGACCGAGTCAGGGATTGACCAGAGTAAGGCAGCGGCAGTCTTTGTTCATGGCTTGTTAGGCATTCAGCCTTTCGCCCGTAGCTTTGAAATCAAAGAAGCCTGCTATGGAGCGACAGCTGCCCTTCATTATGCTAAATTGCATGTGGAAAATTCTCCAGAGTCTAAGGTTTTGGTCATTGCCAGTGATATTGCCAAGTATGGTGTGGGAACTCCAGGTGAACCAACTCAGGGTGCTGGAAGTGTGGCGATGTTGATCACCCAAAATCCGCGCATCATGGCCTTTAACAATGATAACGTTGCCCAAACGCGCGACATCATGGATTTCTGGCGTCCGAACTACTCAAGCACTCCTTATGTAAACGGCATGTACTCGACCCAACAGTATCTTGATTGCCTAACAACGACTTGGGATGAATACAAGAAACGCTATGATTGGACTATGGATGACTTTGCGGCTATCTGCTTCCACTTGCCTTATCCTAAGTTAGCCTTAAAAGGCTTGCGCAAGATGATGGACAAAACTTTGTCTAAAGAAAAACAGGATAGTTTGCAAGAGAATTTTGACAAGTCCATTCTCTACAGTCAGATGATTGGAAATATCTATACAGGTTCCCTCTTCCTCGGCCTCCTCTCCCTTTTGGAAAATGCAGAGACTTTGAAGGCTGGAGATAAAATTGCCCTCTACAGTTACGGAAGTGGAGCGGTTTCAGAGTTCTTTAGTGGTGAATTGGTCGAAGGCTATGAGGCTTACCTTGATAAGGATCGCTTGAGCAAACTCAAGCAACGTACAGCATTGTCTGTTGCAGACTATGAAAAAGTCTTCTTCGAAGAATTGCAGTTGGATGAGTCTGGTTCAGCCCAATTTGCAGGCTATGAACATCAAGATTATGCCTTGGTTGAAATTGTCGACCACCAACGCCGTTATAGCAAGGTTGAAAAATGATGAAGTTAAGTTGGAATGGATTTTCTAAAAAATCATACCATGAGCGCCTGGAGTTGTTGCGAGCTCAGGCGCTCCTTAGTCCTGAAAAGCAAACGAGTCTGGAGCAGAATGAACAAGTCAGCTTGGCAGTTGCAGATCAGCTGAGTGAGAATGTCGTGGGAACTTTTTCTCTGCCTTATTCCATCATTCCAGAGCTTTTGGTGAACGGTCAGGACTACACAGTTCCCTATGTGACAGAAGAACCGTCTGTGGTTGCTGCGGCCAGCTATGCTAGTAAAATCATCAAGCGAGCAGGTGGCTTTACTGCTCAGGTTCATGAGCGCCAGATGATTGGTCAGGTTGCCCTTTATCAAGTTACTGATCCTGAACAAGCGCAAGCGAAGATTGCCAGTAAGAAGGCGGAGCTCTTGGAACTTGCCAATCAAGCCTATCCTTCTATCGTTAAACGAGGAGGTGGGGCGCGTGATTTGCATGTAGAGCAGATCAAAGGTGAAACAGACTTTCTCGTTGTTTATCTCCATGTCGATACTCAGGAAGCCATGGGAGCCAATATGCTCAACACCATGCTGGAAGCTTTGAAGCCAGTCTTAGAAGAACTCAGTCAGGGACAGAGTCTTATGGGGATCCTGTCCAACTACGCGACCGATTCTCTGGTGACTGCAAGCTGTCGCATCGCCTTCCGCTACTTGAACCCTCAAAGGGACCAAGGTCGAGAAATTGCGGAGAAAATAGCCTTAGCTAGCCAGTTTGCGCAGGCTGATCCTTACCGAGCAGCTACTCACAATAAAGGGATTTTTAACGGTATTGATGCGATTTTAATCGCCACGGGTAATGACTGGCGTGCCATCGAAGCCGGGGCCCATGCCTTTGCCAGTCGAGATGGACGCTATCAAGGCCTCAGCCGATGGAGACTAGATAGGGACGCAGAAGAATTGGTCGGTGAGATGACCTTACCCATGCCTGTAGCGACTAGGGGTGGCTCTATCGGTCTCAACCCACGTGTGGCTCTTAGTCACGAACTATTGGGAAATCCTTCTGCCAAAGAATTAGCCCAGATTATCGTTTCGATGGGGCTTGCCCAAAATTTTGCGGCCCTCAAAGCCTTGGTGAGTACGGGAATCCAGCAGGGCCATATGAAATTGCAGGCAAAATCCTTAGCTCTCCTAGCTGGGGCTAGTGAGTCTGAAGTTGCTCTCCTAGTTGAGCGCCTCATCGCAGATAAAACCTTTAACCTAGAGATAGCCCAGCGCTATCTGGAAAATTTAAGATCATAAAAAAACTCAGACGAATTGGTCTGAGTTTTCTTGTGTTTAAATACTTTTACCGGGTAATAGAGTAACGGGTAAGAAATAACCAGTTGTCGCGACTTCCTTGCCTTCAATCTTCTGTAAGAGAAGATCAACAGTGAGGTGGGCAATCTCTTTCATAGGTTGCTTAATCGTTGTCAAATGAGGGTAGTAGTTCTCGATAAAGTAAGTCCCATCATAGCCGATGACCTTGAGTTCCTCAGGAACAGAAATTCCCAGTTCCTGAGCGACTTTGATAACCAGGATAGCTGTCAAATCATCCGAAGCAAAAATCGCATCTGGTTTCTGATGGGTCAAGATGTTCTTGATTTCCATTTCTTTTCTGACGGGAGA
This sequence comes from Streptococcus oralis subsp. dentisani, assembly GCF_002096615.1. Lineage (GTDB taxonomy): Bacteria > Bacillota > Bacilli > Lactobacillales > Streptococcaceae > Streptococcus > Streptococcus oralis_U. The sequence continues at coordinate 85,511 of NZ_NCUX01000026.1, read as the reverse complement.
AAAGTCACTCGAAACATTGATAATAGGAGCTTTTGGGAGAACAGAGGCAAAGCCAGCATGGCGCAGTCCAGTCGGTGAGTTAGAGTTGTCATTTCCTGTAATCATGATGATAGACTGGGCTCCAGTCTTAACCAGAGTTTGGGCGGCGAGGACCCCGCCACCGTAGTTATCAGAGGAGACGACAGGGATGTCTGGAGACAAGTTTCGGTCAAAGGAAATAATCGGTGCTGTCACACGATTGTAGTCCTCGATTCCCAAGTTGTGGCTTCCTGAGATGATACCGTCTACCTGATTGGCCTCCAGCATTTCAATATACTCCCGTTCTTTTTCCGAGTCGTGTTCGCTGTTACAGATGATGGTCTTGTAGCCATTTTTGAAGAGCTGGTGTTCCAACTTGTCAATCAACTCCGCATAAAAGACATGACTGATGTTTGGAAAAATAAGTCCAATCAACTTGGCAGATTTTCCTTGGAGGCTTCGAGCCAGATTATTAGGCTTGTAGCCTAGCTCTCGCATGGCTTCATTTACCTTTTGAATGGTTTTCTCAGATAGATACCCCTTTTTGTTGATGACCCGTGAGACGGTAGTGGGGCTGACGCCTGCAAGTTTTGCGACATCAGTTAGTTTTGCGACCATAATCTAATTCATAGTAAGTTCCAGTTGGGTTTCCAGACTTGATGAGGATACCATTTTGGTCTGCATGTGGAAAGACACGACCAGAAAATACTTTTTCTCCTTTATTGATGAAAATTTCAAAGACTGACTTGTCGATGAAGATAGTGGCAGTAGTAGCTTGGTTATTGATAGGGCAAGAACGAGTCGTCCCAAATTCTTGAGCGTACTGTTCACCAGCCTGACTACGATCCACTGTCACTTGACCATTGACAAGGTCAAAATTGATTGAAAGCCCCTTGCCTTCTTTGTCAGCGAGTAGGACAATCTCGCTTTGGCTATTGGCCTCCAAATTGAGCTCGAGTTCATAGGTGTTATTGGTTTGAGTACGATTTGAGAAGACCTCTTCAGAAGAACGAAGTTCTTTGACGGCTGCGACTGGATATTGGTAGAGTTTGCCATCTTTGATAGTGAGTTCTTTGACCAATGAGAAGGTTCCTTGGTGGTCAAAACGGTCAGATGGGTAAGAAACATCTGGTAGCCCAAGCCAACTTACTGCCAATGCACGTCCATCCGGAGCGTTGAAGGCTTGTGTTGCATAGGCTTCAAAGCCATAGTCTAGATTTTGCAATGGAGACACACCTACCATTTGTCCCTTTTCAGGATCAAAGGAAGCCCCGATTTTGTACATATTTGGATAGATATTATCATAGTCTAGAACACCCTTATCCAATCCTTGTGGACAGTAGAGAAGGACAGGTTGCTCCCCAACAAAGACCAGATTTGGACATTCCATCATGTAGGCAGTACGGTCGTTAGCAAAGTCAAGGTCGCCAACTGCTTGCCAGTTTGTATAATCATTGTCCACAGCCTTGTAGAGACGGACGAAGCCTTTTTTCTCCAAGTCCTGTCCACCGACGATAGCATAATATTGTCCCTTAAAGTTAAAAATTTGCGGGTCGCGGAAGTGGTCTGTAGAGTCTGCTGGCTGGTCAATCAAGATCTTGTCAATCTTTGTAATCTTGCCATCCTTATCCATCAGTGCACCAATCTGGTAAGGGTGACGGATCCAATTTTCATCACGGACATTTCCTGTATAAAATAGGAACAACTGATCGCCAAACTGCATGGCAGAACCAGAGTAGGCACCGTGGCTATCCAATGGAGTATCTGGCAAAACTTTGACTCCAGTTTCTGTAAAGTGCACTAAATCATCACTTTCAAGCTGCACCCAAGACTTCAACCCATGGGCTGCACCAAAGGGGAAGTTTTGGTAAAAAAGAATCCATTTGCCATTAAAATAAGAAAAGCCATTTGGATCATTGAGAAGCCCCATTTTAGGCTCGACATGGTAACGAGTATGCCAAGGAGATTGTGCCATCTTTTCCTTGATTTGCTTGATTTCATCATTAGACCAGTCTTCATAGCGTCTGTAACGGCGCTCAGTTGTCCATTCCATTTTATCTTTCCTCCATAAGTTCTATTCTATTATTAATAGTAAACGTTTTCGGCAAAAAAAGCAAGTCTTTTATGTTAAAAAAGAGAAAAATATGTCAAACGATTGCCAGGAATCAAGTAAAGGAAATCTGGCAAATTTTCACGAAAAAATGAAAGAAAATGTAAATAAAAGCCTTGATTCCTCAAGTATAAAGATATTTTTTTGAGGAAAAAGAGAATATCCCTCAAAAACGAGCAAAAATAATCAGAGAAAAAAGAATGGGAATAAAAAATTCTGCAAAACGCTTGACATATTTTAGAAACGTGATAAAATAATAGTCGTAGGGCGAATAAAATCGCTTTCAAACAAGAACAAAATTTTTATAAGGAGATTTTTGCAAATGAACAATCAGGATATTGCAAAAAAGGTCATCGAAGCCCTTGGCGGACGTGAAAATGTCAACAGTGTAGCCCACTGTGCGACTCGTCTACGTGTCATGGTCAAAGATGAAGGGAAAATCAATAAGGAAGTGATTGAGAACTTGGATAAAGTTCAAGGAGCTTTCTTTAACTCAGGTCAATACCAAATTATCTTTGGTACTGGTACAGTAAACAAGATGTACGACGAAGTCGTTGCGCTTGGTTTGCCAACATCTTCTAAAGAAGACATGAAAGCAGAAGCTGCTAAACAAGGAAATTGGTTCCAACGTGCTATCCGTACTTTCGGTGACGTTTTCGTGCCAATTATCCCAGTTATCGTAGCAACTGGTCTCTTCATGGGTGTTCGTGGTCTCTTGAATGCTCTTGGAATGACACTTCCAGAAGATGTTACCATTTACAGCCAAATCCTCACAGATACAGCCTTCATCATCTTGCCAGGTTTGGTTGTATGGTCAACCTTCCGCGTATTTGGTGGAAATCCAGCCGTTGGTATCGTCCTCGGTATGATGCTGGTTTCTGGTTCACTTCCAAACGCTTGGGCAGTAGCATCAGGTGGTGAAGTAACAGCTATGAACTTCTTTGGCTTCATTCCTGTTGTTGGTTTGCAAGGTTCCGTACTTCCAGCCTTCATCATCGGGGTAGTCGGAGCCAAGTTTGAAAAAGCTCTCCGCAAAGTGGTTCCAGATGTCTTGGACCTCTTGGTGACACCATTCGTGACACTTTTGGTCATGTCTATCCTTGGACTCTTTGTCATCGGACCAGTCTTCCACGTGGTTGAAAACTATATCCTTTTCGGAACAAAAGCGATTCTTGGCTTGCCATTTGGTCTTGGTGGTTTGGTCATCGGTGGGGTTCACCAATTGATCGTCGTATCAGGTGTACACCACATCTTCAACTTGCTTGAAGTGCAATTGCTTGCTGCTGACCATGTGAACCCATTTAACGCCATCATCACTGCAGCGATGACAGCTCAAGGGGCTGCAACTGTTGCCGTTGGTGTTAAAACTAAAAATCCTAAACTGAAAACACTTGCTTTCCCAGCTGCTCTTTCTGCCTTCCTTGGTATTACAGAGCCTGCTATCTTCGGGGTGAACTTGCGTTTCCGTAAACCATTCTTCCTTTCATTGATCGCTGGTGCTATCGGTGGTGGATTGGCTTCAATTCTTGGACTTGCTGGTACTGGTAATGGTATCACCATCATCCCTGGTACAATGCTTTACGTTGGGAATGGCCAATTGCTTCAATACCTTCTTATGGTAGCTGTATCATTCGTTCTTGGTTTTGCCCTTACTTACATGTTTGGTTACGAGGACGAAGAAGAAGTTGCTACTGAAGTGGCGACAGAACGTTTGGTCCAAGAAGAAACAACTGGTAACATTCCAGTAGCTCCTCAAAACGAAACAATCCAAACTCCAATCGTTGGGGACGTAGTTGCTCTTGAGAATGTCAATGACCCAGTCTTTTCAAGTGGTGCAATGGGACAAGGGATCGCTGTAAAACCAAGCCAAGGTGTGGTTTACGCACCAGCTGATGCAGAAGTATCGATCGCCTTTGCTACAGGACATGCTTACGGTTTGAAGACAACTAACGGAGCTGAAATCTTGATTCACGTTGGTATCGATACTGTATCTATGAACGGTGAAGGCTTTGAACAAAAGGTTGCTCAAGGCGACAAGGTCAAAGCTGGTGACGTTCTTGGAACATTTGACTCAAACAAAATCGCTGCTGCTGGTCTTGACGACACAACAATGGTTATCGTAACCAACACAGCAGACTACGCTTCTGTGACACCAGTCGCAAGCGGTTCAGTTGTTAAGGGTGACGCTATCATCGAAGTGAAAGCCTAATCCTCTTCGAAAATCAAATCTAAAAACAAAACGAACAAATATCATGTTTGTTCGTTTTTACTTGGATGGTAAGATTTACAGAGGAAAATCTAAAATATTGAGAAATCTAGCCCTTTAAAATGTGCTATAATAGAGAAAACAAAGATAAGAGGTTTATCATGACAAAATTATATGGAAGCTTAGAAGCGGGCGGTACAAAGTTTGTCTGTGCTGTCGGAGATGAAAATTTTAACGTTGTAGAAAAAACACAGTTTCCTACAACAACTCCTATCGAGACTATCGATAAAACCATCGAATTCTTTTCAAAATTCGATAATCTTGCAGGTCTTGCCATCGGTTCCTTTGGTCCTATCGATATCGATAAAAACTCAAAAACCTATGGCTTTATCACAACGACTCCAAAACCTCACTGGGCAAATGTAGACCTACTTGGTGCCCTTCGTCGTGCCCTCAACGTACCCATGTATTTCACAACAGACGTAAACAGCTCTGCCTATGGTGAAGTGGTTGCTCGTAACAATGCTGGCGGTCGTATCGAAAACTTGGTTTACTACACGATCGGTACAGGGATTGGTGCAGGTGTTATCCAACGTGGGGAGTTTATCGGTGGTGTCGGTCACCCTGAGATGGGGCACTACTATGTGGCTAAACACCCAATGGATGTAGAAAAAGAATTTAACGGCGTTTGTCCTTTCCACAAGGGCTGTTTGGAAGGCTTTGCGGCTGGTCCAAGTCTCGAAGCTCGTACAGGTATTCGTGGTGAAAACATTGAACTCAACAGTTCTGTCTGGGACGTTCAAGCCTACTATATCGCTCAAGCTGCAGTCAATGCTACTGTAACTTTCCGTCCAGATGTGATCGTCTTTGGTGGTGGGGTTATGGCCCAACAACACATGCTGGACCGTGTGCGTGAGAAATTCACCGCTCTTCTCAACGGCTACCTACCAGTACCAGATGTGCGTGACTACATCGTGACTCCAGCAGTTGCTGGAAATGGTTCTGCCACACTTGGGAACTTTGTCCTTGCTAAGAGTGTCGCAAAATAAAATAAACAAAACATCCGCTTGGGCGACCAAACGGATTTTTCTATTCTCAAAACATCTGCCAGAAGAAATCAATAATATAGGTCAAACCATAAGTGTAAACCACTAGGGTAAAGGGCTTGGTCAAAACAATGATAATCATATAGCGCTTGAAGGTCATCTTGGTGAGGGCAGCCAGCATACAGAGAAAGTCAGCTGGACTGACAGGCCAGATCATCATAAAGATAAAGAAACGCTCGAAACGATTGCCCTTATCTAGCCAGCCGATGTATTTGTCATAGGTGCGCTTGCTGACGACGGACTGGACAAAGGCCGCACCGTAAAGGCGAACCAGATAAAAGATAATGGCACAGCCAATCACGATACCGATATAGTTATAGATAGTTCCGATGATGTGGCCGTAAATAAAGACTCCAGCCACTGAGGTCAAAGCTCCCGGAATGATCGGAACGACGGTTTGTAGGATCTGTAAAAAGATAAAGAGTGGCGGCCCCCAAACCCCAGCTTGCTGGATAAAGGCTGATAGGGTTTCCTTGGACTGTAACACTCCAGCCTGATAGGCCCAAATGCAGAAAATCAAGGTGCCGACTCCCCCGACGATAGACGAAATATTGATGACTTGCTGCAGAAGGGGAGAAACAGCTTTCATTTGCTTATGCTGTGACATAGAAACTCCTTATAGATAGTATGATACTACTATATCATATTTTGATAAAAGAAGGGGGAAATGACTGTATTGTGTTAGAGGATAGCTGATAGGTTTTTAACTTTAAATATGTTATACTAAGACTAGTGTATAATTTGAGGACATCATGATATTAAAGCTTTAACAGAATAAGGAAGGTTTTTTATGGCAAAAAGAAAAGATTTTTCTGAACTAACTAGGGTACAAATCCCAGCAGCTCTGCACCTCATGCGCCTGGGTTATACTTATCTGCCTCGAAATAGCAAAGAAATGATAGAAAGAGACCCAGATACCAATATCCTTGTATCTGTTTTTAAGGAGCAATTTTTAAAATTTAACAATTACCTAACTGATGAGGATTTCGATAGAGAGTTAGCCAATATCAAGTTGGAACTAGATCAAAATGACTTGGGACGTTCTTTCTTTAAACGATTGCAAGGTCAAGAAAATACCGTATATATTGATTGGGAACACCCAGAAGCAAACACCTTCCATCTGGCACTGGAAGTGACCTGTCAAAATGGTCAGGACGAATTTCGTCCAGATATCGTCATCTTTATCAATGGCCTGCCCCTTTCTTATATTGAAGTCAAACAGCCCAATGCGATTCGAGATGGGAAAACAGGAATTCAGTCGGAGCAAGACAGAACTAGACAACGCTTTGAAAATCGCAAGTTCCGTCGCTTTAATAATATTACCCAGCTCATTGCCCTTTCTGATAACTTGTCCTACATTAGCGGACAAGGTCAACAAAAACAGGGTTCTTACTACGTTTCAAATGCCTATTCAAAAACTAAGTTTAATGCCTTTAAAGAAGAACGACAAGCAGATTTTATTCGTTCTTTTGCAACCTTAACAGAGGACCAAATCGACTTTGTCCTTAAGGATATGAAGCGGTTTGCTCTCAAATCCCAGCCAGAGTTTACAACAAACTTAGACCATGATACACCTTGCAATGCCTTTCTCTCCTCTTTGTATAGCAAAGAACGCTTGCTCTTTATGCTTCGTTTTGGTCTGGTCTATGTAGAAGAAGAAAGCAAGGACGGTCAGATGCAACTGCAGAAGCACGTCATGCGCTATCCTCAGTATTTCGCGACACGTGCGATAGAAGAAACGATCGCAAAAGGCGTTAAAAAAGGCGTGATTTGGCATACACAAGGTTCTGGTAAGACTGCCTTGGCGTATTTCAATATCCGCTATTTAACTCATTATTTTTCAAAACAAGGGATTGTACCTCAGTTTTACTTTGTCGTGGACCGTTTGGACTTGGCAGACCAAGCCTTTAAGGAATTTACCAAACGAGGTCTTAGAGTCAAGCGCATCAATAACCCTAAAGAGCTCAATCAAAAACAAGACGGCTATGACGTAGCTGTGGTTAATATCCAGAAGTTTAAGGATGATTCAGACCTGACTGACCGCTCGGGCTATGACCTCAATCGTCAAAATATCTACTTTATCGATGAAGCCCACCGTTCTTATAATGAACGAGGTTCCTACCTGCCAAATCTCTATCAGGCAGATACCAAGGCCATTAAGATTGCCCTGACAGGAACACCCCTCATCACCTATAAGAAAGATGGCAAGACCAAGGAAAATCATGCGACCACACGTGATATTTTTGGGGACTATATCCACAAATACTACTACAACCAGTCTATCGATGATGGCTTTACCCTACGTTTGATGCGAGAAGATATCGAGACTTCTTATAAAGACAATCTCAGATCCATCAATGAAGAGATCCAACGTGGAGGCTTGTCCAAGGAGGATATCTTTGCTCACCCTCGTTATGTAGAACCTATGTTAGACTTTATCATCGAGGACTTTAATCGTGCACGTGATGTAATTTTTGATGATCAGACGATTGGTGGCATGATCGTCTGTGACTCGTCAAAGCAGGCGCGTGAGCTTGAAAAGCAATTGGAAAAACGTCGTAAAGCTGGAACAATCAACTTGACATCCGCATTGATTCTCCATGATGAGGGAGATAAGGAAGAGAAGAAAGACAAGGTAGATGCATACAAAGAAGGCAAAACTGACCTTATCATCGTCTACTCCATGCTCTTGACAGGTTTTGATGCCCCGCGTCTCAAACGTCTCTACCTAGGGCGTAAAATCAAGGCTCATAACCTTTTACAGACTCTAACCCGTGTCAATCGTCCTTACAAGGACTATCTCTTTGGCTATGTCATCGACTTCGCGGATATTTCTAAAGAGTTTGACAGGACCAATCGTGCCTATCTGGAAGAACTCAATCAAGAGTATGATACGGCCTTGACTGGGGAAAATGGAGAGGATGTTTTTGGCTCTCTCTTTGTGCCTGCAGACGAGATTTCTCATGAATTAAGCAAGACTGAGCTAATCTTGCTTGACTATCCAACAGATAATCTGGAATACTTTTCCCAAGCTATCAATGATATCAAGGATAGAAAGCAGTTAATCGATCTACGAAAAGCTTTGGAGTCTATCAAGCAGTATTACAATATTGCTCGTCTCCTTGGTTACCATCAATTGATCGATCAGATTGACATTGCTCAGGTCGCAATCTTGCTCAATATCCTCTCTAGACGGATGCTGACACTGTCCTTGATTAATAAACCAGCTGACTTTTCTAGTCAAACGCTCTTAAATTTAGCTATGTCTGAGACCAGTTTTAGTTTTGTCAAGATTGCAGAGGAAGAACTTCGCCTAGCAGCTAATGACCTAGAGGATTGGAGACGTCGGGTAGCTGGTAAGATTAAAAAACAGCGTGATGAAAAGGATCCTGAGTGGGTTTCTCTCTACGAAGAATTCCAACGTATCATGCAAAAACATTTTATCTATGGCCAAGAAGGCTATACGATAGAAAATATCAAGGAAACACAAAAAGACTATGAAGAACTCTTTAAGTCAGTGGAGGATTATTATACTCGTATGAGACGTTTGACCATGAACTTTAACGGAGATGAAATGGCTGCACGTTCCTATAAGCATGTGACCAACTCGACTATGGTCGGTGAATTTCCAGCTATTTACCATGTTATCAAAGGTTCTAAGGTTAAATTAGACCATAGAATCGGTCAAAATCAAGGGGTTCTAGATAATGAGGAATATCTAAAGCGAATGATTCGCGAGCAAGCCCGAAAAGAAATGAAGAAAAACCAATCAGCTAGCAATATGGCCAAACAAGATTTTGATAGATTGGTTGAATCGCTATTTGAAGAATATGAACAGGAATACCAACACTAATGAATGAAACATACAAGGTCCAAGTCCAAGACTTGGTAGATGATTTAAAAGCCGTCTTTACCCATGCAGGACTAGGAGGAGAAGCGGGTGAGTACAAACTCCTCACCCAGTCTTTCCTCTACAAATTTTTAAATGATAAGTTTTTATATCAAGCACAGGTACTAGATGCAGGGAACACCTATGAAAACTTGTTGACTATGAGTGAGGAAGACTATGACTGGCTCTTGGAGGATATCGGTACCAGCACAGCTTGGCTCAAGCCAGACCAGTTGATCGAAACCCTTCACCGTCAGCAAAATGAGTCGACTTTTTACGAAACTTTTGAAAATACCCTCAACCAAATCGCCATCGACAATAACGATATTTTTTCGGTTCATACGGACGGCGACGCGGCCATTCGTCTCTTTGATGAGCGTCTGATTACAGATACCATCTCAGATAGCAGCAAGCGTAACGAAGTGGCAAAAGCTATCATCAATCTCCTTGCACGCGTCAAGTTTGATGAGACCATTTTTTCACAAGGTTTCGACTTTTTCTCCACTCTCTTTGAGTACATGATCAAGGACTACAACAAAGACGGTGGTGGCAAGTATGCCGAGTACTACACACCTCACTCTGTAGCTAAGATTATCGCGGATATTCTGGTGGGACATGACCAGCCGTCAAATGTGCGCATCTATGACCCGTCAGCTGGTTCGGGCACCTTGCTGATGAACCTGGCTAGTCGTATCGGTGTGGATAAGACCACTGTCTATAGTCAGGATATCTCGCAAAAGTCATCCAATCTCCTCCGTCTCAATCTGATCTTGAATGGTCTACAACACTCCATTCATAATATCGTACAGGGGAATACCATCATCGCTAACCGTCATCCTGAGAAGATGGACTATATCGTGTCGAACCCGCCTTTCAAGCTGGACTTTTCAGAGTGGCGTGACCAAGTGGAGACCTTGCCAGAAGCCAGTGAACGTTTCTTTGCAGGAGTGCCAAAGGTTCCTGCAAAGTCTAAGGATAAGATGGCGATTTACGAGCTCTTTGTTCAGCATATCATCTACTCCTTGAAGCCAGATGGTCAGGCAGCCGTTGTCTTGCCGACAGGCTTTATCACTGCCCAGTCAGGGATTGACAAGACCATCCGTCAACACTTGGTGGATAATCAAATGCTGGCTGGTGTCGTTTCTATGCCGTCTAATATCTTTGCGACGACAGGTACCAACGTCTCCATCCTCTTTATCGATAAGAAAAACAAGGGCGATGTCGTCCTCATCGATGCCTCAAACCTAGGAATCAAGGTCAAGGAAGGCAAGAACCAAAAGACCGTGCTCTCTCCTGAGGAAGAGCAGAAGATCGTCGAGACCTTTATCAAGAAAGAAGCCGTCGAGGACTTTTCAGTCACTGTCTCTTATGAGGATATCAAGCAGAAAAACTACTCTCTCAGTGCAGGCCAATACTTTGACATCAAGATTGACTATGTAGATATCACAGCAGAAGAGTTTGAAGCCAAGATGACCGCCTTTCAAAACAAACTCTCAGACCTCTTCCAGCAATCACATGCATTGGAGCAGGAGATTGAAGAGCAAATGAAGGGGTTGAAGTATGAGTAGGTTAGAAGAGTGTATACTAGGTGACTTAGTTGAGTTTCAAAGAGGATATGACCTGCCAAAATCTAAATTTGTAGAAGGCAAGTATCCGGTACAATCATCAAATGGTATTTTAGGGTATCATAACGAGTATAAAGTTGAGGGACCTGGCATTACTATTGGTAGAAGTGGTACTGTTGGTAATCCTCACTTGATTAGAGAAAATTTTTTCCCTCACAATACCTCACTCTTTGTGAAAGATTTTAAAGGGAATGATATTGAATATATATATTATTTATTACAATATTTGGATTTAGGTAATCAAAAATCTGGTTCTGGTGTACCAACAATGAATAGAAACCATTTGCATCCGATAAAGATAAGGGCTTATCGTGATAAATCATGTCAACAAAGGGCTATTAAAATTCTATCTTTAATTGATAAAAAAATCCAAATCAACAACCAAATCAACCAGGAGTTGGAATCCATGGCTAAAACCCTCTATGACTACTGGTTTGTGCAGTTTGATTTCCCAGACCAGAATGGCAAACCCTACAAATCATCAGGCGGAAAGATGGTCTATCACCCAGAACTCAAACGTGAAATCCCAGAGGGGTGGGGAGTGACCACATTTTCAAGTTGGATTTCAGACAATAAAACGGGAGATTGGGGGAAAGAGACTAGTGAAGGAAATTATACATTAGAGGTTGATTGTATTCGTGGTGCTGATATAAATGGCTTGTCAGGAAATGGGAAAACAGATATGCCAACACGTTTTATCCTAGAAAAGAACAAAAATAAACTGTTGACAGATTTTGATATTGTTATTGAAATATCTGGAGGAAGTCCCACTCAATCTACAGGTCGTATAGTAGGTATCAGTGAAAATGTATTAAATCGATTTGATTTACCTTTAATCTGTTCAAATTTCTGCAAGGCGGTTTCACTAAAAGAACAAGAAACCTTCTATAACTTTGTATATGAATGGAAAAATCTATATGACAATGGTGTTCTATTTAGTTGGGAAGGAAAGACAAGTGGGATAAAAAACTTATTGTTTGATTCCTTTGTTACTAACTATCACATTGCACAACCACCAATTGATTTAATGAAACAATTTTTTGATTACGCATCTTCGGTAGATAAAAAAACACAATTATTATTAAAACAAAACCAAGAGCTCACCCAACTGCGTGATTGGCTTTTGCCCATGCTGATGAATGGACAGGTGAAGGTGGAGTAGGGGAAATAGCAGATAGAATTTTAAAGTTGAAAGAATTTGAGGGCAAATAAATGTCAAGTCTTACTTTTTCTATATGGAAACCATTTATTAAAAGTGAAAAAAGAGGGGAGCGGTGGTTACAGCCTATTTTAAAGACTTTTGATAAGTTGAACCCATGTGATTTAAAACACGAAAAAGGTTTATATCATCTAGAGGTTGATAAAAATAAGCATTATGTTTTTCTAGTTATAGAATCTGGAAAGTTAGAGCCTAGAGATACTACTGTAACCGACTACTATACTAATCAAAAACGAGAAAATCCTAAATCAGAAACGGAGCTGGAGTTTTTAAAGCAATTCTTTGTCTTATTCGATTTGGATAATAATTTATTGTATTTTTCGGATGTGAGACACCGTAATTTGCTAGAAAAAATTCTTAAAGATACGACAGGGGTTGAGTTTAGCATAAAAGGTCTTTACGAAGATAAAGAGGAATTTTTTAAAATATTATCTAGTGTTGATGAAATTCAGTTTACTTCAAAAGATGATATTTTTTCAACTTTATCACAAAAACGCGGAGCTCTATATGATTTATTTGAAACGGATGGTTTAGAGGATTTAACTCTGAACATAAAGCTCTCAAGTATGAAAATAAACAAAATCAAAACATTTCTCAGAAGAATTTTGAAAGAGTCTGAAAATCATCAACTTTCTAGTATCTTAATTAGAGGGAACGATGATGCTGGATTTGAACATGTGTTTAACCGTGATACGTTTATCAAAAAGATTTCAATTAATGCCGAGAAACAACAGGCAACTGGGAAATTTTTAGGATCAGAGGTAAAAGATATTTTGCTCAAAGAAATAGAGAGTTTGTCAAATGAGAAAGTTACGAAGAAAAGATAGAATTATTTCTGGCGCGATTTTAGTAGTAAGTTTATTTATATCATATTTCCTAAGGGATTATGTGCTACTAAATCATAGTGACACGGTTTCTTTTATTTCTGTAATCACGGGTTTCTTGCTTTCTGCTATTGCTATATTGTATTCCTCTCCTATGAGATCTGTTCTATACGATAAGAAATCAGACGTTTATTCATCAAAATGGGAAGAAATAATTGTTAGATATTTCTATACATTTGTAGTTAGTTTGCTTTATATGATGGAGTTATCTTTAGGTATTAATTGTATTCCAAATTTTATAAATGTAGGTTTTTTACTAAGTATTGTAATTATAATAATTGTAGTTACTAAAGGGTTGTTTAAATTGCTTCTAGTTGAGATAAATGATTAAATTTTTTGAATTCAATTTTTACCTGGCTAATCTTAGAAACTTTTTTCAGATCCTGTTGAAATCGAAATCCTAAAAATAGAGGAGGTCAGCAATTACTATGAGTAATAAAATTGTTGAATACAGAGACCTGATTGCTTTTCATCCAGGTCAGTACGTTGAAGAGTTGATTGAAGATTATAACGTAACGCAAAAAGAATTTGCGGAGCGTTTAGGGATTTCTGAAACGAAACTCGGTAGATTAGTGAATGGTGAGGTATCGATTAGTAATGAGATCGCTCAGAAGTTAGAAAAGCTTACCAATATTTCGATGAAAACTTGGTTCAATCTTCAAAACGCTTATGATGTAAAAATGGCAGAGTTCCTAGAGTAATCATGGTATAATGTCAGTTATGAATAACAATAACCAACGTGCCCTTTGCCAACAACTCTGGGCTAGAAACAAATACCTCGTTTTGAGCCATTCCAGCAATATTTACAATGAGATTCGCCAATTTCTCAAGAATGAAGTGGTGGAGGTCAGCCATGTTCAAGAACTGATTGACCGTGCCTGTCAAATCCCAGAACACAGGGGTCAGGTCTGCAATGCCTTTCAGCATATTTGGGGCTATTTCAAAAAGAAAGCGACAGATGCTGAGCGCAAGGACTACATGCTCTTGCTGGATCGCTACCGCTTTGGTCAGGCTTCTAAGGAAGATTTAATCGCTAAGACTCGAGACTTGCTGGATCGCTATCCAAATATCTACTTGCAACATTCGACTTTACTGAAAGGAGACTCCCATGAGACTTTGGCATGAGGCTTTGATTTCACAACTTCCCCGTCCTCAACTTTTGGGGCAACATCGAGAGTGCTGCGCCCTGCGTGGCAATGGCTGGGGCAGAAAGCATGCGACAGTGGACTATGTCTTTACCCATTCGCCCTATCGTCTCTATGCCTATCATCGCTTGATCATGGAGGAGATGGCTGGTCGTGGATACAATGTCAGTCCAGAGTGGCTGGACAAGAACTACCGTGGCAAAACCTGCCTTCCTTATCAAGACTTAGCAGAGGAGAAGTTGAAAAGTCCTATCTATAGCGAGCATGATGACTCCTACTATGAGGAGTGTTTGGATAATCTTCGAGAGAAGGGGATAGAGTTGGAGTAAAGGTACAGAAGTTGTGAACGTCTAGTATTTCTTTAAGCTTTTTCGAATAATAAAAATGAGACCTTTAGAATGATTCTAAGGTCTTCTTTTTATGGGTATTAGAATTTACTTTTAATAACTTTTAAGTTATAATTAAATTAGAAAGAGGTTGCTTGGTGCACACGATTTACTTCTATAAGAACAAAAATGGAAATGAGCCAGTCTTGGATTATATTAGAGAATTGGCCTGTCGTAAAAGTAAGGATAGCCGCATCAAACTCTATAAACTAAATGACTATATCGAGTTGCTTAGTCAACATGGGACTAGAGCAGGTGAACCCTATATTAAACATCTGGAAGATGAGATTTGGGAACTAAGACCTCTTAGGGATAGGATATTATTTGTGGCTTGGCTTGATGGGAGTTTCGTTCTTTTACATCATTTTGTCAAAAAGACTCAAAAAACTCCTAGAAGAGAAATTGAAAAAGCCAAGCGTGAACTGAAGGACTTAAAAGAAAGAGGGTTAAGTGATGAAAAATAGTGCCATTGGGAGTAGTTGGAAGGATGTCCGGTCAGAACTTTTTACTAAGGAGGAAATCCTTGAAAGTGATATGCGAGTAGCTATTATGAGTGAATTGATTGAAGCTAGACGTGAGCAAGGAATCAGTCAGAAAAAGCTAGAGGAACTTAGTGGAGTGAGCCAGCCTGTCATAGCTAGAATGGAAACAGGCAAGACTAGCCCTCAATTGGATACGGTTTTAAAAGTTCTAGCCAGTCTAGGAAAGACACTAGCAGTCGTCCCCCTCGAACAGGGAAAAAGTTGATAGGGATGAAATTCCTTGGATTTCTAAAATTATCCACTGGATAATTTCACCTCCCGTCCGCACTTTTTCAGGAAAATATCAGAATTACAAAAGAAAAATCAACCTATAGTCTTTTCTAATAACAAGCCATAGTCACTTATAAGAATCATAAATAGCTCGTTTGAGCATTCTAACTAAAATACAGCCACAAAACAAGCTATACAAAGGATTTGAGACACTGGTCTCAAGTCTTTTTCTTTTGTTCAAAAGAGAGATATAGTTTCAAACTATATCAAAGCCTAATTATTTACAATTATACAGACAGTTTCTTTTCTGTTAAGATAGTCTCAACAACAAATTTTGGAGGACACATCATGTCAACTACGATCATCGGTTTCCCTCGTTTGGGCGAATTCCGCGAATTGAAATTTACAACTGAAAAATACTTTAGAAAAGAAATCTCAGAAGAAGAACTCTTAGCAGCAGCAAAAGAATTGCGCGCGAAACACTGGAACATTGTCAAAGAAAAAGGCATCACTGAAATCCCATCAAATGACTTTTCTCACTATGACAACTTCCTAGATGCTGCTTTCCTCTTTAACGTGGTGCCAGCTTCTGTTCAAAACTTGGAATTATCAGAACTTGAACGCTACTTTGCTTTGGGACGTGGTTACCAAGGTGAAAAAGGGGATGTTCGTGCCCTTCCGATGAAGAAATGGTTCAATACCAACTACCACTACATCGTGCCTAAATTTGAAAAAGACACTCAAGTCAAACTTGCAGGTCACAAGATCTTTGATGAGTTCCAAGAAGCCAAAGAACTTGGATTGAACACTCGTCCAGTTCTTGTAGGTCCATTCACTTTCCTTCAATTGTCAGACTTTGAAGAAGGCGTGAAAGCAGAAGACTTCGTAGACAGCTTAGTGGCTGCATACCAAGAAGTTTTTGCTAAATTGGCGGAACTTGGTGCGACTCGCATCCAACTCGACGAAGCGGCTCTTGTCAAAGACTTGACAGCTGAAGAAAAAGCTCTCTTCTTGAACCTCTACAACAAACTCTTGGCTGACAAGAAAGGTCTTGAAGTCTTGCTTCAAACTTACTTCGGTGACGTTCGTGACGTTTACGCTGACCTTGTGAACTTGCCAGTAGATGCCATCGGTTTGGACTTCGTTGAAGGTAAGAAAACTCTTGAACTCGTGAAAGGTGGTTTCCCAGCTGACAAGACTCTTTATGCAGGTATTGTCAATGGTAAAAACATCTGGCGCAACAACTACGAAAAGAGCTTGGCTGTTCTTGAGCAAATCCCAGCTGAAAACATCGTTTTGACTAGCTCATGCTCACTTCTTCATGTGCCATTTACAACTGCTAACGAAGAATTTGAGCCAGCTATCTTGAACCACTTTGCCTTTGCAGTTGAAAAATTGGAAGAACTTCGTGACTTGGATGCTATCCGCAATGGTCAAGGTGCAGAAGCACTTGCAGCTAACAAAGAACTCTTTGCGACTGAACGTGTTGGTGAAAATGCAGAACTTCGTGCGCGCATCTCTGGTTTGACAGACGCAGACTACACTCGTTTGCCAGCCTTTGCAGAACGTGAAGCCATCCAAGAAGAAGCTTTCAAACTTCCAGCTCTTCCAACAACAACCATCGGTTCATTCCCTCAAACTAAGGAAGTCCGTGCCAAACGTTTGGCTTACCGTAAGGGTGAATTGTCACAAGAAGAATACGATGCTTTCCTTGCTGAAACTATCGACGAATGGATCAAATGGCAAGAAGAAGTTGGATTTGACGTGCTTGTACACGGTGAATTCGAGCGTAATGACATGGTTGAGTACTTCGGTCAAAACTTGTCCGGTTACCTCTTCTCTAAGAATGGTTGGGTACAATCATACGGTATGCGTGGGGTTAAACCACCAATCATCTGGGGCGATGTCACTCGTCTCAACCCAATCACTGTCAAATGGTCTAGCTACGCGCAAAGCCGCACTGACAAACCTGTCAAAGGTATGTTGACTGGGCCTGTAACCATCCTTAACTGGTCATTCCCACGTGAAGACATCTCTATCAAGGATTCTACTCTTCAAATCGCCCTTGCCATCAAGGATGAAGTTCTTGACCTTGAAGCTGCAGGCGTGAAGATTATCCAAATCGACGAGGCTGCTCTTCGTGAGAAATTGCCACTTCGTCGTAGCGACTGGTACGAAGATTACCTTGACTGGGCTATTCCAGCCTTCCGCTTGGTACACTCTACAGTAGCGCCAGACACACAAATCCACACTCACATGTGTTACTCAGAATTTACAGATATCATCCCAGCTATAGACAACATGGATGCGGACGTTATTTCCTTTGAAGCAAGCCGTTCAAACCTTGAAATCTTGGACGAACTCAAAGCGAAAAACTTCCAAACAGAAGTGGGACCTGGGGTTTACGATATCCACTCACCTCGTGTACCTAACGAAGGTGAAATCGACCACACAATCGAAGCTATCCTTGCTAAAGTACCAAGCAAGAAAGTTTGGATCAACCCTGACTGTGGTTTGAAAACACGTGGTATTCCAGAAACGAAAGAAAGCTTGATCCGCCTTGTCGAAGCAGCTAAAGCTGCGCGTGAGAAATTGTAAGATTAGATTTCTCACTTGACACTGACTTATCAAGGAACTGCTTAGCCCTATCCAGCTAAGCACTATCGAAATCAAAGAAAAGGACAAAGACTATGTCACGCCAAACACCGTCACTCTCATTTGAAGTGTTCCCTCCAAACCCAGCAGTGGGTAATGATAAGATTATTTCTGCGCTTCAGGACATGCAGGAGTTGGCACCGCACTTTATCAGTGTGACTGCCAGCAATAATAAATTTAATATCAAGGAAACAACGGTTCGTTTGGCTGACTTTATCCAGAATGATCTGGCGATTCCAACCATTGCCCACTTGCCAGCTATCTATCTGACCAAGGACAAGGTTGCCGAGACTCTTGTTGACTTGGACAAGGTTGGGGTGCAAAAGATTTTGGCTCTGCGTGGAGATATCATACCTGATGTAGAACCACAAAAGGACTTCCGCTATGCAACGGACTTGATCGAGTTCATCAAGGAACAAGCACCTCACTTTGACATTGTTGGAGCTTGCTATCCAGAGGGGCACCCTGACTCACCAAACCAGATCTCGGATATCCGAAATCTCAAGAAGAAAGTGGATGCAGGCTGTTCAAGTCTCGTAACCCAACTTTTCTTTGACAATGAGCGTTTCTATGATTTCCAAGACAAGTGTACCTTGGCAGGGATTGATGTTCCTATTCATGCGGGTATCATGCCCATTCTTAACCGTAATCAAGCGCTTCGTCTCTTGAAAACGTGTGAGAATATCCATCTTCCGCGAAAATTCAAGGCCATTTTAGACAAGTATGAGCATGACCCTGAGTCGCTCAGAGCAGCAGGACTTGCCTATGCCGTGGATCAGATCGTGGACTTGGTAACTCAAGATGTTGCAGGTGTCCATCTCTACACCATGAACAATGCTGAAACAGCAAAATACATCCACCAAGCAACCCATGCCTTGTTTAATCATCAGTCTCTAGGATAATAAAAAGCAAACCATTCTTCTCAGGTGAGGGGGATGGTTCCTTTTTAATAGAAAAGCCCGCACTTTTTAAGAAAAATATGATAGAATAGACTCTGTACGTACTTGATACAAAGATGAGGGTATTGAAGTTTTAAAAGCTTTCCAAATTCTCAACTTTATAAAAGAAATTTTCCATAATTTGTTCTTTTTAGCATTTAGTTGAAGCGACACGAACGAGTCAAATCGATATTATTTGACGAGAGAGTTAGTAAAGCATTTAGCTAATCGCATGATAGCGATTAGCGTGAAAGGCTTAGATGCTTTAGCATCAATCCTTTCTAATGATTTGTATCTTGAGTAATCGAACCCGGCCGAAAAGCTGTGTAAAAAAGATAAACTGTCTTGTCTTCATCGAAGACCTCGTCAGTTTCCTATTTTTACTTTGCTTTTGACGTCCTTGGTATCTTGAGTAATTGAACACGGGCTAAATCCCTCGTGAAAAAGATAGATTTCCTGGTGTGCATCGCACACTGCGTTAATCTCCTATTTTCATACGGGATTCTTCACGCCCTTGGTATCTTGATCTTTGTAGGCAAGGCGTATAATTTCATCAATCCAAAGGGGATTAAAATGACAAAACAAGTGTTTCAAACGATTTTTGCGGGTCGTGAGTTAATTGTAGAGACTGGTCAGGTTGCTAAGCAAGCAAATGGCTCTGTTGTCGTGCGTTACGGTGAGTCAACTGTCTTGACTGCGGCCGTTATGTCTAAGAAGATGGCAACTGGGGATTTCTTCCCACTCCAAGTTAACTACGAAGAAAAAATGTATGCAGCTGGGAAGTTTCCTGGTGGCTTTATGAAACGTGAAGGACGTCCTTCAACAGATGCGACTTTGACAGCGCGTTTGATTGACCGTCCAATCCGTCCTATGTTTGCGGAAGGTTTCCGTAACGAAGTGCAAGTGATCAATACGGTCCTTTCTTACGATGAAAATGCATCTGCACCTATGGCTGCTATGTTTGGTTCATCCTTGGCTCTTTCTATCTCAGATATTCCATTTGACGGACCAATTGCTGGGGTACAGGTGGGATATGTAGATGGCCAAATCATCATCAACCCTACTCAAGAACAAGCAGAGCAATCGCTTCTTGAATTGACAGTTGCAGGAACTAAACATGCTATCAATATGGTTGAGTCTGGTGCCAAAGAATTGTCAGAAGAAATCATGTTGGAAGCCCTTCTGAAAGGGCACGAAGCAGTCAAAGAATTGATTGCCTTCCAAGAAGAAATCGTTGCTGCTGTCGGTAAAGAAAAAGCAGAAGTGGAATTGCTTCACGTAGATGCTGAATTACAGGCTGAAATCATCGCAGCCTACAACAGTGACCTCCAAAAAGCGGTTCAAGTAGAAGAAAAATTGGCTCGTGAAGCTGCAACTCAAGCAGTCAAAGACCAAGTGACTGCCGTTTACCAAGAAAAATATGAGGACCATGAAGAATTTGACCGTATCATGCGTGATGTGGCTGAAATCTTGGAACAAATGGAACACGCTGAAGTGCGTCGTTTGATTACAGAAGACAAGGTTCGTCCTGACGGTCGTAAGGTCGATGAAATCCGTCCTTTGGATGCAGTTGTTGACTTCCTTCCTCGTGTACACGGTTCTGGGCTCTTTACCCGTGGACAAACCCAAGCTTTATCTGTCTTGACCTTGGCTCCGATGGGGGAAACTCAAATCATCGATGGTTTGGATCCAGAGTACAAGAAACGCTTTATGCACCACTATAACTTCCCTCAATACTCTGTAGGGGAAACAGGTCGTTACGGTGCGCCAGGTCGTCGTGAAATTGGTCACGGTGCTCTTGGTGAGCGTGCTCTTGCTCAAGTATTGCCAAGCTTGGAAGAATTTCCATACGCTATCCGTCTGGTAGCAGAAGTCTTGGAATCAAATGGTTCTTCTTCTCAAGCTTCTATCTGTGCGGGAACTCTTGCCCTTATGGCTGGTGGTGTACCAATCAAGGCGCCAGTAGCTGGGATTGCCATGGGTCTCATCTCAGATGGAAACAACTACACAGTCTTGACAGATATCCAAGGATTGGAAGATCACTTTGGAGATATGGACTTTAAAGTTGCTGGTACTCGTGACGGGATTACAGCCCTTCAAATGGATATCAAGATCCAAGGGATTACTGCAGAAATCTTGACTGAGGCCCTTGCTCAAGCCAAGAAAGCTCGTTTTGAAATCCTTGATGTCATCGAAGCTACTATTCCAGAAGTTCGTCCAGAATTGGCTCCAACTGCACCGAAAATTGATACCATCAAGATTGATGTGGATAAGATTAAGATTGTCATCGGTAAGGGTGGAGAAACCATTGACAAGATCATCGCTGAAACAGGCGTCAAGATTGATATCGACGAAGAAGGTAATGTGTCCATCTACTCTAGCGACCAAGATGCCATTAACCGTACCAAAGAAATCATCGCTGGCTTGGTTCGTGAAGCCAAAGTGGATGAAGTCTACCATGCTAAGGTTGTTCGTATCGAGAAATTTGGTGCCTTTGTCAACCTCTTTGATAAGACAGATGCACTTGTTCACATTTCGGAAATGGCTTGGACGCGTACCAATAATGTTGAAGACTTAGTGTCTATTGGAGACGAAGTCGATGTCAAAGTTATCAAGATTGATGAAAAAGGACGTGTTGATGCTTCTATGAAGGCTCTTCTTCCTCGTCCACCAAAGCCAGAGCGTGATGAAAAAGGTGAAAAGTCTGAGCGTCCTCACCGCCCACGTCATCACAAGGACCACAAACCTAAGAAAGAATTTACAGAAACACAAAAAGATTCAGAATAAGAAAAGGAGAAATGTATGAGATGGTGGCGCGAAACCATTGATATCGTAAAAGAAAATGATCCAGCGGCGCGCACCACTTTGGAGGTTCTACTGACCTATCCAGGTGTTAAGGCCTTGGCTGCCCACCGTCTCTCGCATTTTCTCTGGAAGCATGGCTTTAAACTCTTGGCTCGGATGCACAGTCAGTTTTGGCGCTTCTGGACTCAGATTGAGATTCATCCGGGTGCTCAGATAGACTCAGGTGTTTTTATCGACCATGGCTCAGGTCTGGTGATTGGAGAGACGGCGATTGTTGAAAAAGGCGTTCTTCTCTATCACGGAGTGACTCTTGGTGGGACAGGGAAGGATGTTGGGAAACGCCATCCGACTGTGCGTAAAGGAGCTCTCATATCAGCCCATGCCCAAGTCATCGGACCAGTGGAAATTGGCGAAAATGCCAAAGTCGGAGCGGGGGCAGTTGTCGTGGCGGATGTGCCTAGTGATGTGACCGTAGTTGGAATCCCTGCCAAGATCGTGCGCGTTCACGGTCAGAAAGACGAGCCAACCATCCACGAGGTGGAAGAACAGCGAGAATATTATCTGGACAAGCTGGAGCATGCCCGCGAAGCCAGCCACCATTCGTCGGAGCTCTAAGAAAGACTTGTTTTGAACAGTTAGAAAAGATGAAAGAGGCTTTGCTGAAGTCCTAAAGAAAGAGAAGTTATGTTATTAGAGGAATTCGAAGATGTAGCTGGGGTTATTGAGCCAACAGATAGGCAGATTATGGACAAGGGTGAAGTGTGTGAAACCATTATCCTGTCCTTTAACGGAGAAATTCTGCAACGTTTGATTGAGTCAGAAAAAGTCTATCAAGGAGGCTATTTAAAAAATCTTAACGGTCAATTCCCTTGGTATGTATATAATTATGATGGAAATCAAGTTGCGGTCATGACTGCGCTTATTGGAGCTCCATCAGTGGTTGGCCAGCTGGAGGAGTTGGTGGCCAGAGGCTTCAAGAATTTCATCATTCTAGGTTCCTGTGGCGTTTTGGACCGCTCAATTGAGGCGGATAAAATTATCCTGCCTGCAGCCGCATTGCGAGATGAAGGAACTAGCTATCACTATGCCCCACCGGGTGACGAAGTCGCCTATGACGAGTCTCTGCTGATCGAGCTGGAAGCCATCTTTGACAAGCACAATATCGAGCATATCCGCACCAAGTCTTGGACGACTGATGCCTTTTATCGAGAAACGCCTGATAAGGTCAAGCGTCGCTTGGCTGCTGGAGCCAAAGTGGTGGACATGGAAGCTTCAGCTATCATGGCTTGGAGTCAATTTCGCAAGAGTAAAGTCTATCAGTTCTTCTACACAGCTGACTATGTGGATCATCATAACCGAACCTGGGATGCCCGCCATGAAGAGCGGACAGCTGATGCCATGACTTTTTTCACTATCGCTTTGACAATAGCAAAGGAACTAGAAAGGTAACTACAAGAATGGCAGTATATTTTTACGGCTGTATCACCATGGATGGCTACTTGGCAGACAGCCAGCACAGAATAGACTGGCTGCATCAGCTTGGTTCTGTAGAGGATACAGGCTATGATGACTTTTACAGGCAAATGGATATCACCATCATGGGCAAGCGGACCTTTGAGGAAATCCAAGATTTGCAAGATGTAGAAAGTTTTTATCAAGCTACGGAAAACTATGTCTTTACGCATGATAGGCACCTGCCTGTCAGCAATTACCAGCCAGTAGCTGGGGATGTGGTGGACTTTGTTCACCAGATTGACAAAGGCAAAAATGTCTTTGTGATTGGTGGTAATTCCTTGGTAGGACCGCTCTTGGATGCGGATCTTTTCGACCACCTCATTATTCAGATAGCGCCCCTTATCCTAGGAAAGGGGGTTCCCCTCTTTACCCAAGAGGAAGGGCAGCGCTTTTACCAACTGGATAGCCTCAGACAATTTGGCCCTTTTGCAGAGCTGGTTTTCAGCCGAAAAAGTCAGAAATAGAGAAGGGAGTGGACCGCATGATTAAAATTTACGACACCATGACCCGCAGCCTACGTGAATTTGTGCCCATTGAAGAGGGCAAGGTTCGCATGTATGTCTGCGGTCCGACGGTTTATAACTATATCCATGTCGGCAATGCCCGCTCAACAGTAGCTTTTGACACGGTTCGTCGCTATTTTGAGTATCGGGGATTTGAGGTCAACTATATTTCCAATTTTACAGATGTAGATGATAAGATTATCAATCGCGCCAAGGAAGAAGGCATCACACCTCAAGAAGTAGCGGACAAGTACATCGCTGCCTTTCGTGAGGATGTGACGGCCTTGGGCGTGAAACCTGCGACTCGCCACCCACGTGTAGTAGAGTTTATGGCTGACATCATTCGTTTTGTGGAAGACTTGATTGAGAAAGGCTATGCTTATGAGAGTCAAGGGGATGTTTACTTCCGTGTAGAAAAATCACCTAACTATGCTAAGTTGGCCAATAAAACCTTGGAAGATTTGGAGCTGGGTGCTTCAGGTCGTACCGATGAAGAAACGGCTCGCAAGGAAAATCCTGTAGACTTTGCACTATGGAAAGCTGCAAAACCAGGCGAGATTTCTTGGGACAGTCCTTGGGGACCTGGTCGTCCGGGTTGGCATATCGAATGTTCAGTCATGTCGACAGAGATTTTGGGAGATACCATTGATATCCACGGTGGTGGAGCTGATTTGGAGTTTCCTCACCATACCAATGAAATTGCCCAGTCAGAAGCAAAAACAGGCAAGACTTTTGCTAACTACTGGATGCACAATGGCTTTGTCAATATCGACAATGTCAAGATGTCCAAGTCCTTGGGCAACTTTATTACTGTCCATGATGCCCTCAAAACCATCGATGGCCAAGTGCTTCGTTTCTTCTTTGCCACCCAGCATTACCGCAAGCCTATTAACTTTACAGAAAAGGCTGTTCGCGATGCAGAGACTAATCTCAAGTATCTGAAGAATACTTATGAGCAACCATTTACTGAAAATGTGGATGCTCAAGAGTTACAAGACTTTAAAGATAAGTTTGTTGCAGCTATGGATGAGGATTTCAACTCTGCCAATGGTATCACAGTAGTCTTTGAAATGGCCAAATGGATCAACTCCGGCAACTATGATGCAAGTGTCAAGCAAACTCTTGCGGCTATGTTAGAGGTCTTCGGTATTGTCTTTGTCGAGGAAGTTTTGGATGCAGACATTGAAGCCTTGATCCAAAAACGCCAAGAGGCGCGTGCTAATCGTGACTTTGCGACAGCAGACAAAATCCGAGATCAACTGGCTGCTCAAGGGATTAAACTACTGGATACAAAAGATGGAGTGAGGTGGACACGTGATTGATGTCAATCTCATTAACGGGATTGCGTTGGCTTTTGAGGGAGATGCGGTTTATTCCATGTATATTCGTCGTCATCTCATCCTCAAAGGCATGACCAAGCCCAATAAACTCCACCAAGAGGCCACTAAGTACGTATCTGCAAAGGCTCAGGCTTGCCTGATTGCTCTCATGTTGGAAGAGCAAGTTTTAACGGAAAAAGAAGAAGAAATTTACAAACGTGGTCGCAATACCAATAGCCATACCAAGGCTAAAAATGCGGATGTCGTTACCTATCGGATGTCGACCGGCTTTGAAGCAGTCATGGGCTATCTCCATCTGACTGAAAATGTGGAGCGGCTAGAGACCTTAATTTCTTGGTGCATCCAAAAAGTGGAGGGCTAGGATATGATTGCAAAAGAACTACAAGACTGGTTTCCTGAAGCTCGGATTTCAGACCAGCCAGTAGAGAAACCAGGCTATCTTACTCTTCCTCTGTCTTCACAGCAGTGGATTTTACTGGAAGAGACCAATCTCACTGAACGTGAAAAGCAGTTAATTGCTCTTTTAACCCAGCAGGAGCAGGCTCGGTCGCTCAATCCTTGGTATTCCTATCTGATTGAGGGGAAGGGGCAGGCACCTCAAACTTTTAAAAAGATACAGCTGGTTTATTGCCATCTTTCCTATTTCCAGCAGGAAAATCTAGCCTCTTGGCTGGATATGATGCGGACTCTCTTTCCAAACTGCCAGACAGTGCTACAGGTCGGTGCTCAGGACTATGTTTTCGTGCTTCAACAAGATAAGTACAGCTCTGTTCGATCAATTTTATCTGATACGATTGAAGCAGTTGAGTATGACTTTGGTTTTCGTCTATCTATCATGTTGGGGCAGGTTTGGTCTCAGACTGGGTATCAGGCTCTGTCAGATTTAATCCAAGCAGAGCGGGACTTATTTAAGACTTGGTGGCGTCAAGGTCATCAAGGGGTTCACACTTTTTCACAACTCTATCTTTGGAGTATGGGAGAAAGGCTTGTGGACCTGAAGGCAATCAAGGAATACCTGCACCAGATGATCTTGGATCAGGATCAGATTCAGGAAATCATTCTCTCCCTTTGGGAAAACAGTGCCGTCCTAACTAAAACAGCCCAACAACTTTATCTTCACCGCAACTCTCTCCAATACAAGATTGATAGATGGGAAGAATTGACAGGACTTCAGTTGAAGGAGTTGACGGATTTGACCTTATGTTATCAGTTGATTTTACCAGATATTCTCTAAAGTTTTGTGCAAGTTGCACAGAACTTTTTTATTTTTTTGGTCACCTTGCCATAGAAAAGTAAAACGTTTTCATTTATAATAAAACTATCAAAAAATAAAAGGAGTTCACCTTCCATGGTAGAATTAAATCTTAAAAACATTTACAAAAAATATCCAAACAGCGAACACTACTCAGTTGAAGACTTCAATTTGGACATCAAAGACAAGGAATTTATCGTTTTCGTAGGTCCTTCAGGATGTGGTAAATCAACAACTCTTCGTATGATTGCTGGTCTCGAAGACATTACAGAGGGTACTGCATCTATCGATGGCGTAGTTGTCAACGACGTAGCTCCAAAAGACCGTGACATCGCCATGGTATTCCAAAACTACGCTCTTTACCCACACATGACTGTATATGACAACATGGCTTTCGGTTTGAAATTGCGTAAATACAGCAAAGAAGACATCGACAAGCGTGTACAAGAAGCTGCAGCAATCCTTGGCTTGAAAGAATTCTTGGATCGTAAACCAGCTGACCTTTCTGGTGGTCAACGTCAACGTGTTGCCATGGGTCGTGCAATCGTCCGTGATGCAAAAGTATTCTTGATGGACGAGCCTTTGTCAAACTTGGATGCTAAACTTCGTGTATCAATGCGTGCTGAAATTGCGAAGATCCACCGTCGTATCGGTGCTACAACTATCTACGTAACGCACGACCAAACAGAAGCGATGACACTTGCAGATCGTATCGTTATCATGTCAGCAACTAAGAACCCTGCTGGTACAGGTACTATCGGACGTGTAGAACAAATCGGTACTCCTCAAGAAGTTTACAAAAACCCAGTTAACAAGTTCGTAGCAGGATTCATCGGAAGCCCAGCTATGAACTTCATCAACGTGAAATTGGTTGGTAATGAAATTGTTTCTGATGGTTTCCGCTTGAAAGTTCCAGAAGGTGCATTGAAAGTTCTTCGCGATAAAGGTTACGAAGGAAAAGAATTGATCTTCGGTATCCGTCCAGAAGACGTGAACGCAGAACCTGCTTTCCTTGAAACATTCCCAGAATCAGTTGTGAAAGCTACAATCTCAGTATCAGAATTGCTTGGTTCAGAATCTCACCTTTACTGCCAAGTTGGTAAAGATGAATTTGTTGCCAAAGTGGATGCTCGTGACTACTTGCAAACAGGTGCAACAGTTGAACTTGGATTTGACTTGAACAAAGCACACTTCTTCGACGTAGAAACTGAAAAAACAGTTTACTAAGATAAATAAAATAACAAAGCACTGCAGAGTCTCTCTTGCAGTGTTTTTCTTTTAATTGCTTAGGCTAGGCATGAAAACAGGCTTTTCTAGTTTTAATATTCTTAAAAAAGTGATAAAATGGTAGGAAGAATTGGAGAGAATAAATGCCGAAAGAAGTGAATTTGTCGGGCGATGAGGTTGTCGCTTTAACGCAAAAATATTTATCGAAAGAAGATGTTGCTTTTGTACATAAAGCCTTGGTTTACGCAGTTGAATGCCATAGTGGTCAATACCGTAAATCTGGCGAGCCCTATATTATTCATCCCATTCAGGTGGCAGGGATTTTAGCTAAGCTTAAGCTAGATGCCGTGACAGTTGCCTGTGGTTTTTTGCATGATGTGGTTGAAGATACGGATGCGACATTGGATGATTTAGAGCAAGAGTTTGGTCATGAAGTTCGCATTATTGTTGATGGAGTGACTAAGCTTGGTAAGGTAGAGTACAAATCAATAGAGGAGCAATTGGCGGAAAATCACCGCAAGATGCTTATGGCTATGTCTGAGGATATTCGCGTTATCTTGGTTAAACTGTCTGACCGCTTGCATAATATGAGAACACTTAACCACCTGCGAAAAGACAAGCAGGAACGCATTTCCAGAGAAACCATGGAAATCTATGCACCGCTTGCTCATCGTCTGGGGATTTCCAGCGTTAAGTGGGAGTTAGAAGACTTGTCCTTCCGCTATCTCAATCCAACTGAGTTTTACAAGATCACTCACATGATGAAGGAAAAACGCAGAGAACGTGAGGCTTTGGTCGATGAAGTAGTGACAAAGTTAGAGGAGTACACTTCCGAACGAAATCTAAAAGGGAAAATCTATGGCCGTCCCAAGCATATCTACTCTATCTATCGCAAGATGCAGGATAAGAAGAAACGCTTCGAAGAAATCTATGATCTGATTGCCATTCGCTGTATCTTAGAGACTCATAGTGATGTCTATGCCATGCTTGGCTATGTGCATGAGCTTTGGAAACCAATGCCAGGTCGCTTCAAAGACTATATCGCCAACCGTAAGGCTAACGGTTACCAGTCTATCCATACGACTGTTTATGGACCAAAAGGCCCGATTGAATTCCAGATTCGGACCAAGGAAATGCACGAAGTTGCTGAGTACGGGGTTGCGGCTCACTGGGCATATAAGAAAGGCATCAAAGGTCAGGTCAACAGTAAAGAGTCTGCGATTGGTATGAACTGGATCAAGGAAATGATTGAGTTGCAAGACCAGGCTGACGATGCCAAGGAATTTGTCGAGTCTGTTAAGGAAGAGTATCTGGCGGAGGAGATTTACGTCTTTACCCCAGATGGTGCAGTTCGCTCCCTTCCAAAAGATTCAGGTCCGATTGACTTTGCCTATGAGATCCATACTAAAGTCGGTGAAAAAGCAACTGGTGCCAAGGTCAATGGCCGTATGGTTCCTCTGACAACCAAACTCAAAACTGGGGATCAGGTCGAAATTGTCACCAACCCCAACTCATTTGGCCCGAGTCGTGACTGGCTCAACATGGTCAAGACCAGCAAGGCGCGCAACAAGATTCGTCAGTTCTTTAAAAACCAAGACAAGGAATTGTCTGTTAATAAGGGACGCGAACTGCTGATTAATCAGCTCCAAGAGAATGGCTATGTGGCTAATAAGTATATGGACAAGCGGCACATGGACCAAGTCCTTCAAAAGACCAGCTACAAGACAGAAGACTCCCTCTTTGCTGCTATTGGTTTTGGAGAAATCAGTGCTATTACTGTCTTTAACCGTCTGACTGAAAAGGAACGCCGTGAGGAGGAACGTGCCAAAGCTAGGGCAGAGGCTGATGAGTTAGTTAAGGGTGGCGAGGTTAAGGTTGAGAATAAGGAGAAGCTCAAGGTTAAGCATGAGGGCGGTGTCATTATTGAAGGTGCCTCAGGTCTCTTGGTTCGGATTGCTAAGTGTTGTAATCCCGTTCCAGGTGATGATATTGTCGGCTACATTACCAAGGGGCGTGGTGTGGCCATTCACCGCGTGGACTGTATGAACCTTCGCGCCCAAGAAAACTACGAGCAACGTCTCCTTGATGTGGAATGGGAAGACCAATACTCAAGCAAGGAATATATTGCTCACATCGATATCTATGGCCTCAACCGTACAGGTCTCTTAAACGATGTTTTACAAGTTCTCTCAAACACGACCAAGAATATCTCAACCGTTAATGCCCAACCAACCAAGGATATGAAATTTGCCAATATCCATGTGTCCTTTGGAATCTCAAATCTCTCAACTCTAACGACAGTAGTTGATAAGATTAAAAGTGTGCCAGAAGTCTACTCTGTCAAACGGACTAATGGCTAATTCTCCCCTCAGCTATTAGAAAGGCTATTATGAAAATCATCATTCAACGGGTTAAAAAAGCCCAAGTGAGTATCGAAGGTCAGATTCAGGGGCAGATAGATCAAGGTTTACTGTTATTAGTTGGTGTAGGCCCAGAGGACCAAGAGGAAGATCTAGATTATGCTGTCAGAAAACTGGTTAACATGCGGATTTTTTCAGATGCAGAAGGCAAGATGAATCTGTCTGTTAAGGATATTGAGGGGGAAATCCTTTCGATTTCTCAGTTTACCCTCTTTGCGGATACCAAGAAAGGCAATCGTCCAGCTTTTACAGGAGCAGCCAAGCCAGATATGGCAGCTGCCTTCTATGATGCTTTCAATCAAAAACTAGCTCAAGAAGTGCCAGTTCAGACAGGTATCTTTGGAGCAGATATGCAGGTGGAGCTGGTAAATGACGGACCGGTCACCATTATCCTTGATACTAAAAATAGATAAGAAAACCAAGCCAGTCGGCTTGGTTTTTGTTTATAGACACTCCCAGAAAGAGATATGTTTGTCGTAAAAGTCTGGATAGTTTTCTCTTATGTGGCTAGCCATTATATAATAAAAAGTAGAATGACAAGAAGTAACGATTGGCATAAGAGAGGAAAATCGCTGATAACTGGTGAAGACTAAAAGGATCAATAACAGAAGATCAACTGAGAGAATCCCTAAGTAGTAGAGGCGAATTTTTTTGTTAATCTGAGGATAAATCTCAGCGAATTGATGTTTGAGTCGGTTGACTAAGCGAAATAGCAGTAGTCCCTGAGCAACGAGGAAAATAAAGCCAGAGAGTAGCATCCACTTTACAGAGGGATCGGTTTTGGAGATAAAAATTGCTAATAGTAGCAAATCGCTGACTGCAATAGCTGCAAAATGGATTCTAAAGAGCTTTTTCATAGGAAGACCTCCCTCTTTTATCTAGCTTCATTCTACACCAAACGAATGGGACTTACAACTAAAATAATAAAAAATCCCTGAAAGAAGTTTCTTTCAGGAATAAGGGGTTAGTTGATTTTTTCGACATAGAGTTGTTTGGCGATATCCATACTAACTTGGAGGTCTTCACCTTTGTTGACCAGTGTAAAGGTATTAGAAAAATTATCAAATTGCTTGACTTTGACTTGGTCACCGATATGGATTTCATGCTTTTCTAAGTATTTGAGCAGATCAAAGCTATCGTGAACCCGAGTCAGGAGATAGGTTCCAGCCTCTTTAGTATCTGCTAGAGGTAGGTTGTTGATCTCAACCAAGAGTTCTCCTTTAGCAGGAATAGTTCCACCGTGGGGACAGGTTTGAGGGAAACCCAGCAGTTTATCCAGTCTCTCTACGAAGAGGTCAGAGACAGTGTGCTCTAGGACCTCAGCTTCTTCGTGGATTTGATCGCTGGTATAGTCGAGATGGTGAACTAGAAAGACTTCAATCAACCGGTGTTTGCGATAGAGCTCGGAGACTAGTTTGAGCCCAATATCTGTCAATAGATAGCCATTCTCCTTGTCCTTGAGGATGAGATTTTCACTTTTCATGCGTTTGATCATCTCTGTTACGGCAGGTGGAGAGACCTGCATACGGGCAGCAATTTCTTTATTGGTGATTTTTTGCATTTCCGTACCGATTTCATAAATACATTTTAGGTAGTCTTCTTTATTTGGCGTCATTCGTTTCCTCTTGTCTTTTCTCTCTATCTAGTATATCAAAAAAAGCTAGATTTCTCTAGCTTTCTGGCATAATGACTTTGATTTTAGTCCAGTTCTTTAACAGCGGCAATAGCAGCTTCAAAGTCGGGTTCCGTGTTAATGTTGTCAACGTATTCTACGTAACGGATGACATTGTCAGTATCGAGAACAAAGACGGCACGCGCAAGGAGATGCCATTCGTTGATCAAGAGGGCATAATCGCGTCCGAAAGAATGGTCGAAGTAGTCTGAAAGCATGATGGCATTGTCAAGGCCTTCAGCCCCACACCAGCGTCCTTGGGCAAATGGTAGGTCCATAGAAACAGTAAGAACGACGGTATTGTCAAGGCTAGCAAGTTCTTGGTTGAAACGACGTGTTTGCGTTGAGCAGATACCAGTATCGATAGATGGGACAACACTCAAGACTTTTTTCTTTCCGTCAAAGTCAGTTAGCGTTTTTTTAGAGAGATCGGTTGTCGTAAGAGAAAAGTCAAGTGCCTTGTCTCCGACTTGCAGTTGTTTACCTGTAAAGGTTACAGGATTTCCGAGAAAAGTGGTCATGAAACTACTCCATTCTTTTTTCTTTTATTCTACCGAGAATTGTCAGATTTTTCCAATGATTTGACTGGAAATTAAAAGAGAAAAAAAACGCCAGTTCATGTGAGAACGACGTTTTTTAATGAATTACTTAGACAAACCTTCAGCAATCTTGTCAAGGTTGTATTTCATCATGTTGTAGTAGCTGTCACCTTCTTTACCTTCTTCAGCGATTGAGTCAGTAAAGATTTGTGCGTAGATTGGGATATTTGTGTCTTGTGAAACAGTCTTCATTGGACGGTCATCGACACTTGATTCAACAAAGAGTGATGGAACTTTTGTTTGGCGAAGCTTTTCAACCAAGGTCTTGATTTGTTCAGGTGTTCCTTCCTCTTCCGTGTTGATTTCCCAAATGTAGGCACTTGGAACTCCGTAAGCTTTAGAGAAGTATTTGAAGCATCCTTCGCTGGTTACGATGAGTTTCTTCTCAGCAGGGATATTGTTAAATTTCTCTTTGGCTTCCTTGTCCAGTTTGTCTAGTTTTTCAGTATAGTCTTTGAGATTTTTTTCGTAGAATTCCTTGTTGCTAGGATCCTTAGCGATCAGCTGTTTAGCGATATTTTTAGCATAAATCATCCCATTTTCAAGGTTGAGCCAAGCGTGTGGATCTTCTTTGCCTTTTTCGTTTTGACCTTCAAGGTAGATGATGTCTACGCCGTCACTAACTGCAAAGTAGTCCTTGTTCTCAGTTTTCTTGGCATTTTCAACCAATTTAGTAAACCAAGCATTGCCACCTGTTTCAAGGTTGATACCGTTATAGAAAATCAAATCAGCTTGAGAAGTTTTCTTAACGTCTTCAGGAAGTGGTTCGTATTCGTGTGGGTCTTGACCAACAGGAACGATACTGTGAAGATCAATCTTGTCACCAGCGATATTCTTGGTAATATCAGCGATGATAGAGTTAGTTGCTACAACCTTTAGTTTTTGGTTTGTAGATGCTGTGTCTTTTTTTCCGCTAGCACAGGCAGCTAATCCAATGATAGAAAGAAAAAGAACAAGCAAAGTACCTAATTTTTTCATTAGATTCCTCCAGAAGGGTTTCCCCATTATTTAATGATTTTTTTGTTTTTCAGTTTCAAGTATCGTTGCTTAGGAGAGATAAAGAAACTGATTAAAAAGAAGCTGGCGGATGTGAGCACGATACTGGATCCTGCTGCGAGATTGAAGCTATAGCCGATAAAGAGTCCCACAACAGAAGCCAGAGCTCCTAGGCCTGATGAAAGGAAAATCATGCTCTTTAGGCTATTAGCATAAAGGTAAGCCGTCGCAGCTGGGGTGATCAACATGGCCACGATAAGAATGGTTCCAACACTTTGCATGGCAGTGACTGACACAAGGGTCAAGAGCACCATGAGCAGATAGTGGTAGAAATTGACGGGCATTCCCATAGCTTTAGCCAGGAGCTCGTCAAAGGATGTAATCAATAGTTGTTTAAAGAAAATCCCGATAATCAAGAGAATCAATGCCCCCATACTAATGGTAACCCACATGTCCGTATCTTGGACAGCGAGGATATTCCCAAAAAGGATATGGAAGAGGTCTGTCGAACTCTTGGCAACACTAATCAAGATGACACCTAGGGCTAAGAAAGATGAAAAGGTAATACCAATGGCAGTATCACTCTTGATGATAGAGTTTCCCTTGATGTAGGTAATGATGATGGAAGCCATCAAACCAAAGATGATCGCTCCAATAAAGAAATCAATTCCCAGGATAAAGGAAAGGGCTACGCCAGGCAAAACTGCGTGAGAGATGGCATCTCCCATGAGAGACATCCCACGTAGGATGATAAAACATCCCACAGCTCCAGCAACGACTCCGATGACAATAGCTGTTATCAAGGCGTTTTGTAGGAAATGGAAATTTTGCAATCCATTGATAAATTCTGCTATCATAGGTCACCTCCATTGAAAAAGAGTTTGCTACCGTAGGCCTTTTTGAGATTGGCCTCGGTAAAGGTTTCTTCAGTCGAACCAAGATCAATTAATTCTCGATTGAGAAGCAAAACTTGGTCGAAATAATGGGGGACTTTGCTGAGGTCATGATGGACGATGAGAACTGTTTTACCAGCTTTTTTAAGGTCTCTCAGCGTATTCATGATAATCTCTTCACTAACCGAGTCAATCCCGACAAATGGCTCATCTAAAAAGATGTAGTCAGCTTCCTGCACTAAGCAACGGGCAATCAACACACGTTGGAATTGTCCTCCTGAGAGCTGGCTGATTTGGCGATCAGCATAGTCTGAAAGTCCAACGATTTCAAGTGCCTCTGCCACTTTTTTCCAGTGGCTGGCTTTTAAGGTGTGAAAGAGCGGTATGGATGGATAGAGTCCTAGAGAGACACATTCCTTGACCTTGATAGGGAAATTGTAGTCGATATGGATTTTTTGCTCGACATAGGCAACTCGATTTAAAGATTTCTTGACTTCTTTGTCGTCGAGAAAGGCCTGACCTCCATGTGGGATAATTCCCAACATACCTTTTAATAAAGTAGATTTTCCAGCACCATTTGGACCAATAATTCCGGTAATCGTTGGTCCTTGGAGCACTAGTGAAATATCCTTTAGTGCCAACGTTTCTTTGTAGGAGACACTGAGGTGTTCAATACGTATCATAACAAATTCCTCCCTCCCGTATTTAATATACATTAAAAAAAAAATTAAGTCAAGTTAATTTTTAAAAAATTTAATAAAATAACAATAAAATGAAAGATACAAGAAATTTATTTTTGATTGCATTCCCTAGATTTTTTTGCTAAGCTAGGAATAAGTGAAATATGAAAGCGAGAACAAGATGACACGTTATCAAGATGATTTTTATGACGCTATTAATGGCGAATGGGAAAAAACAGCTGTGATTCCAGCTGACAAATCTCGAACAGGTGGTTTTATTGACCTTGACGAGGAAATTGAAGAGTTGATGCTGGCGACTACGGACAAGTGGTTGGCAGGTGAGGATGTCCCAGAGGATGCCATCCTCGCAAACTTTGTTAAGTACCATCGTATGGTACGTGATTTTGACAAGAGAGAAGCTGATGGGATCAAGCCTGTTTTGCCAATGCTCAAGGAATACCAAGATTTGGAGAGTTTTGCAGATTTTACTAGCAAATTGGCAGAATTTGAACTAGCTGGTAAACCAAACTTCCTTCCATTTGGTGTATCACCAGATTTTATGGATGCCAGAACCAATGTTCTCTGGGCAAGTGCACCAGGAACAATCTTGCCAGATACAACCTACTACGCTGAAGACCATCCTCAGCGTGAGGAACTCTTGACTCTTTGGAAGGAAAGTACCGCGAATCTTCTCAAAGCCTATGATTTTTCAGATGAGGAAATCGCAGACTTATTAGAGAAACGGTTGGAGTTAGACCGTCGAGTTGCGGCTGTGGTGCTTTCTAACGAAGAAAGTTCAGAATATGCCAAACTCTACCATCCATACGCTTATGAAGATTTCAAGAAATTTGCCCCTGCCCTCCCTTTGGATGATTTCTTCCAAGCAGTGATTGGACAGACTCCGGACAAGGTTATTGTAGATGAAGAACGTTTCTGGCAAGCGGCAGAGCAATTCTATAGTGAAGAAGCGTGGCCTCTACTTAAAGCAACCTTGATTTTGGGTGTGGTCAATCTCTCAACAAGCTATCTGACAGATGAGATTCGTGTCTTGTCAGGTGCTTATGGTCGTGCACTTTCAGGTGTTCCAGAAGCTCAGGACAAAGTCAAGGCAGCTTATCACTTGGCCCAAGGTCCTTTCAAGCAAGCTCTTGGTCTCTGGTATGCGCATGAAAAATTCTCTCCAGAAGCTAAGGCAGACGTAGAGAAAAAAGTAGCGACCATGATTGATGTTTATAAGGAACGCTTGGCTAAGAACGACTGGCTCACACCTGAAACGCGAGATAAGGCCATTGTCAAACTCAATGTCATCAAGCCTTATATCGGTTATCCAGAGGAATTGCCAGAACGCTACAAGGATAAAGTAGTGGACGAAACTGCCAGTCTCTTTGAGAATGCCCTAGCCTTTGCGCGTGTGGAAATCAAGCACAGCTGGAGCAAGTGGAACCAACCGGTTGACTACAAGGAGTGGGGCATGCCTGCTCACATGGTTAATGCCTACTACAATCCTCAGAAGAACTTGATTGTTTTCCCAGCTGCTATTTTACAGGCTCCATTCTATGATTTGCATCAGTCGTCTTCAGCCAACTACGGTGGTATTGGTGCTGTTATTGCCCACGAGATTTCTCATGCCTTTGACACAAATGGTGCGTCCTTTGATGAAAATGGTAGCCTCAAGGATTGGTGGACGGAGAGCGACTATGCAGCTTTTAAAGAAAAAACGCAGAAAGTCATTGACCAGTTTGATGGACAAGAATCTTACGGCGCAACGATTAACGGAAAACTAACCGTATCCGAAAACGTTGCCGACTTGGGAGGAATTGCCGCAGCGCTAGAAGCAGCTAAGAGAGAAGCAGACTTCTCTGCTGAAGAATTCTTCCACAACTTTGCTCGTATCTGGCGTATGAAAGGCCGTCCGGAGTTGATGAAACTCATGGCCAGTGTCGATGTGCACGCGCCAGCTAAGCTCCGTGTCAATGTCCAAGTACCAAACTTCGATGACTTCTTTACAACCTATGATGTCAAAGAAGGCGACGGCATGTGGCGTGCACCAGAGGACCGTGTGATTATTTGGTAAGACAAAAACCAAGGATTTTTTCCTTGGTTTTTTGCTTGCTAGAAAAAGGGATTAAAAGTCTTTTCGTGAGCGATAGTCGTAGCTGGCCCATGTCCAGGGTAGACATCGTAGTTAGGGAGGGTGAAGAGTTGAGTCTGGATACTATGGAGGAGTTGTTCCATACTACCAGTTGGAAGGTCGGTCCGTCCGATTGTTTCACGGAAAAGAGCATCACCTGTCAAGACTAGGTGAGCATCAGGAAAGACGATAGAAACACCACCGATAGAATGTCCTGGTGTTGGTAAGACAGTGAAACGAAATTCCTCTAGTTGGTATTCTTCGTGAAAGATAAAAGTGTGTTCAGCAGGTTTTGCGACCACATCTGCCATATCGTCATGACGAGGTAGGCCAGAAAGATTATCAACTGGAGTATAGAGCCAAGAAGCTTCACTCTCTGCTACATAAACTGGGGGATTTTCAAAAGTATCTCTGACCAAGTCAAGACTCATAATATGGTCGTAGTGGGTGTGAGTCAGGAGAATTGCACAGACGGGTTTGTTGATTTTCTCGATAGTTTTGCGAATGGCTTCCCAATGACTACCAGGGTCAACCACAATCAGGTGTTGGTCCCCTTCTATGTAGTAGGTGTTTTCATAGGCAACAGGATTAACAGTTTTATGGATTTTCATAGGATTTCCTCTCTCAAAGAATGTACTGATACCAGTATAACACAGAAGAGAAGAATGAGGATATCAGAAAGTCTTTTTTGATTGATGGGGTGGTATCTTTAGTTCCATTTTAAACCATCATAATTAAAAGTTTCAAAATGAAACCAGTCACATAAGTAAAAACATCATTAATACCGAATTTTTCGGCTCTTAAATACTGAAACAGGTTAATCATTACTTAGTAGAAAAGAATGTCAAAAAAGGAAGAACTGTCCCAAAGGTTAGAATTATCTGTCTAACTTTTTAGGGGCAGTACATCCAAGACTTTTTACTTATCCTTAGATAGAAAAGAGTTTTATCTTTAATTAATTATCATAAAATTGAGTTTTAAGCTTGCAGTTGGCTAAAATTGTTGATATAATGAAGGTATAATTTAATTTAAAGGAGATTCACATGGCTTTAATTCAATTAACACCAGAAGATCTACGTACATCTGCTCAAAAATACACTAGTGGTGCCGAAGAAGTAAGACAAGTTCTTCGTACATTAAGCAACGAACAAGAAACTATCAGAAGTAACTGGAAAGGTTCAGCTTTTGATAGCTTTGATCAACAGTTTACAGCATTGTCTCCAAAAATTGATGAGTTTGCGACCTTGCTTGATGAAATCAATGCACAGTTGCTTAAAGTTGCGGACATCGTTGAACAAACTGACCAAGATATTGCAGCACAAATTCATTAATTTGTTATAAGTGGCTTTAGGAGGGCGAGAGCCTTCCTATTTTTTATGACGGAGAAGATTTAAAGTAATATGAGGAAGAATAAAATTTTTAAATATATAGGAAGTAGTCTGTTGGCATTAGGATTGCTTGCACTAATGGTTTTTTTGAATCTATCAGTTCAAAAAAATACGACTATTCATAATGAGAATAGTGCAAAAGCAAATCAACAGAC
The DNA here is from genome assembly GCF_002096615.1 of Streptococcus oralis subsp. dentisani. Lineage (GTDB taxonomy): Bacteria > Bacillota > Bacilli > Lactobacillales > Streptococcaceae > Streptococcus > Streptococcus oralis_U. The sequence continues at coordinate 47,002 of NZ_NCUX01000026.1, read as the reverse complement.
CAAATTAAATGTGGCTATTGTAAATGAAGATAAGCCAGTCTATGTTGATACAAAAGAGTATAATCTGGGTGCTAGTTATGTAAAAAATATCGAGCGTGACAATTCTCAAAACTGGTCTGTTGTCCCTCGTGGAGCTGCAGATTCTGGATTAGAAAGTGGGAAATACCAACTCGTTTTAACAATTCCTAGTGATTTTTCTGAAAAAATACTCGATATTAACAGCATCAATGTTGATAAGACAACCATCAATTATAAGGTGAATGCGCAAGGAAATTTGCAAGTAGAAAATGATGCAAATAAACTAGCAAAAGACATTGTTGCTGATTTGAATGGTCAGTTGGTCGATATGTATATGGCTAGTATTTTGAACAATCTTTACACTGCTCAAAAGAATGTTCAAGCTAGCTCACAGATACAAGCGACCAATATCGGAAACTATCGTACGAACTTATATGGGACAGCTATCAACACTAAAAATCTTTTCCCAACTCTCTATACTATGTCTAGTTCATCAGTTGACGCCAACAGTGCTTTAAAGACAGGTTTGGAGGGCTACTCACAGATTTTTGATCGTTTTGATGTTTCGCAGATTGCCTATGGTGAGAAGTTTGGAACTCTGCTTAAGAATAGGACCGCTGAGAAGGAAAATCATGCGGATGTTATCACTAGACTCATCTCTCAGAGTCGGGAAGACGTTCAGGAACAAATTAAAACTTATAAGAAATTAATTGAAGCTCAAGACAATCTGACTTCTAATATAGATGGAACACCAGCATCCACTGATGGAACGTCACCAGAAGTTGGGGCTTACTATAAAAAAGTAGCAGAAAGCATCAGCGAAGAGATTGGTAGCTTACAGAAAAATCTAACAGATGAAAGAACCAAGTTTGAAAATCATAAAAAGGATATTCATAACTTTATTGATGAGAAATTAGCCACTTACTATGGAACAAGTGAGAAGAGCAAAATCACTCTTGAACAATTTTTGAATAAAGCTGCAAACAAGGACTTAGAGAAGATTGAGGAATCTCTAAAAACGCAGCTGGCTTCTGCAATATCAGAATTACCAAAAGAAGACTTTAGTGGAAAAGAATTTAGTGGTTTTGGTATGACACCAATCACAATACCTTCTGTAGACTATACATATTTAAAAACGATTAAAGAGCCTAGCGATGAGATTTCTTTGACGGATTTGAAGAATCTGGAAAATGAAGCAATTACTAGTTCGAGTGCTGTTGGACGAACAGGAACAAAGGCTAAGGTGTCATGGAAGGCTGGAACAGGAGTGACAGTTCATTCGGTCACTTATGATGGCACACCGGTTGCCCTAGGCGACGAGATTGATTTGAAGACTGGTGGGACTTTCAAAGTAGCCTATAGTGTTGCAACTCCAACTCCAACTACAAGTTCAACTGGGACTCCAAGTCCAGCTCCAAAAGCAGAGCTAAAATCAATTGATATTTCCTTGAATGATGTTCAAGCAGTCAGTGCGCCGGTAGATGTCTTAGCCGTTCAGAAAGCAGCAGTTTCTTACGGACAAAAGGTTCAGAAAATAGCTTCTGACTACCAAAAGGTAGAATCACTAAAACAAGCATACGATACCGTCAAAGGGTTAAAAAATAGTGATGTGTCTAAAGCATTATCAGATATTTGGTTTGAAGCGATTGATTCAAATCTGAAGAAATATGAAGACAGCTTAACTGCACCTGCTAGCGATACAGATACAGATGGTGCTAAAGAGAAAGTAGATAAAGCCTTGTCAGCACTGACTAAACTGAAGCCTGTTCTAGAAAAAAATGTGCAGGATGTTTTGGCTACCAACCAAGAATTGAATAAAAAAATCAAGGAACAGTTAGAGTTGTACGAAACGTTAGAACAGAAACTAAAGAATTTAGAAAAAGCACAAGACGGAGGAAATAAAGCCTTTGAAGCTACTGATAATCAATTATCTACCCTAAATTCTGATTATGTAGCTCTCTTATCTGAAACTAAGGGTGTGAAGGAGTCTTCTCAAAGCAATGTTAAGGCGGCTGAGTCTGTTAATGAGACTTTAGGTAATTTCAATCGTGAATTGTCAAACGCTCAAACAAGTACTGAAAAGTTGTCTCAAGATGCTGACTCCTTGATGACGCAGTTTAATGAAGAATTGACTAATAATGGAAACTTTGTAGAATCCTTCGTGAAGGTTTTGAATAATGCCTATGAAAATGGGGTACCAAACGAAGTATTGCTCAACTTCTTATCCAACCCTGTTGCTCAAAATTCTACTTCAGTAAAAGCGACTGTCAATGTTTACCGTCCGTTTACATGGATTTTACTATTGGAGATTGTTAGTCTCTTTACAGCTTATCTGTTTGCAACTCAAAATATTATTCGAAAAGTTAAAGATAAGTTCAAACTAGATAAGCTACATGATACGGATATTATGACAGTTGGGCTACTCTCTATTTTAGCTGTAGTAGTTGGTCTAGTAGTTGGTATTGTATCGAGTGTTCAGCTTCATGTTGGTCGTGAATACCAACCGTCATGGGTCTTGCTGATTGTTTTAGCTGGTTTAGTACTGATTCAAGGACAGTATTTATTGCTCAAACATTTCCGAGTGATTGGAATGGGGCTTGCCTTCTTTATGATGATTAGCTTTGTCTATCTATCGAATGCAATTGGGACGACGGCCAGTCTAACAGGTTTCCCAGCCTTTATCAAAAATCTCAATGCTTTATCAATATTAGAAGCTTTACTCTCAGGGTATTTTGATGGGCAACCAGCAAACATTTTAGCATTTATTGCAATGACGATTGTCGTAGCTGGATTACTTGTTATGAATATTTTTATCAAAGAAAGAAGCTTTTGGCCTCAAGTATTTCAAACTGAGAAAGAATAGGAAATGAAAAAAATAATTCTTTTACTTCTTACCTTAGTAGCATGTGCAGCAGTCTCAATGGCTGCTGCAGATGATTTGAAGGATAATAGTCTCCAGATTGATGACTCCCGACTTGAGAAGAAAGAGGGATTAAAATTTGGATTGCAATCTGAACAAATCAAGGAGCTTTTTAACGAAGCGACTCAAAAGAAGTTGCAAGATATACAGCAGTATCAAGAGGAACAGTTGATCACAGAAAGGGGCCAACTGTTTTCTGCTATACAGGGACCAGTTAAAAAAACTCCCGAAGAGCAGTTGTTTCAACCAAATTCAAAAAAAATAGCTAAATTTCAAACAAATATAGGCCAGGTAGAAAAAAGTGGATTAAGTGACTTTCTTCCAGAGATATTCTATATAGCATTAATTTTCTTGCTTTTTGGAGCAACCGCTGTGATGAGTTATCGTGTGATGGTAGAGGGAATGGATTAAACTTTTAGTAAATCTATCAAGGCTGCTTAGTGAGAAAGAAGATAAATCAGATACAGGAGGCATGTAAGAAGTGGAGCAACATATCAATATTACCCTACGCCTGAAAGAAAGGGATGTGGATATTCGTATTCCACGTCGGATTGAAGTGCGTCGATTAATCCGAGAAGTGGATACCATTTTTAATCCAGGTAAGAAGCGAAAAAAATATCAACTACGAGTTGTTAATAAGGGCTTGTTGCTTGATGAGGGTAAGTATCTGTCGGATTATCCAATGACGACAGGAGATTTAGTAGAGATAGAGGAGATATAGGTGACTGAGGAAAAATTTGTATTTGGCGAGCAGCCATTTATCTATGAAAAAAATGAAACAACTTGGCAATTGAGCCTTAAGCGCTCAGATGTAGCGAGTCAGGATTTGCGGGAGCTCCTGCTTTTGGATTTGCATCATCCGCTCTTTTTGGAACAGACCATGGAGGCAGATGAGGATAGTGTGACGTTTACGTATCAGCTAGAGCCTCATGGTCTTCGTTATGAAGAAGTGAAGAGCCGAACCATTTCAGAGCGGATTCGTTTGGCCTTAAATGTCTTTGGTTTAGAGGCAGCTTTGGCCTTGCCGGTGACCTTTCTTTTGCATCCGATGAATCTTTTTATCACAAAGGATGCCCAAGCAAAGATTGCCTATCGTGGGGTACCAGGCCTCATGACTCCTCAAGCAGTCTCCTCAGAGGACTTTTTACGTCAGGCTAAGTGTTTTGCGGTGACCCTCTTTAGTGATTTGGATTTTATGGACCTTTACAATGGTTCCTTAGAATTAGAGACCTTGCCAGACTTTTTAAATGACCTGTGTCAGGCAGATGATATTGCAACAGCAGTTGCTATTTTGGAACGGTATTATGTAGAGAAATCTGCGAAAGAACAGGCGGATTTGGTCTTGGTTCCAAGTAGACGGCATCGTGTATTTAAGCTTGCGACGATTTGGTTGACAGCGAGTGTCGTCTTGTTAGTCGTCCCTCTGATCTATCTGATTTTCATCCAAAATCCCTTCAAAGAAAAGATGTTGCAGGCAGATACGGCCTTTATCAAGGTGGATTACAGTGGTGTGATTACAGAGTTAGAAGGGATTTCCCCTTCCAGTCTTCCTAATACGCAAAAGTATGAGTTGGCCTACTCTTATATTCAAGGTTTGGAATTTTCTTCAGACCAAAAGAAGGTCATCCTGAATAATGTCACCCTCAAGTCCGATGAACTCTACCTGACCTATTGGATTCAAGTTGGGCGTAATCGTTTTGAGGATGCCCTTGATACAGCGAAGCGGATCAATGACAGTGATTTGATTCTCTATGCTTTGACTCAGGAAATCAAGCAGGTTCGGGAAGATGGCAAGTTGTCAGGAAAAGATCGTGAAAGTAAACTGAATACTTTGGAGAGTGAATATAAGAAATACTGGGATAGCCGAAGTGAGCTATTAACAAGTGATTCTAGTTCTAATGCATCTACTAGTCCAAATTCTCAAGAAAAGGCTTCTGAAAGCAAACCTTCATCTGATAAGAAATCTAGTCCTAGCAGTTCCTCTAGCAATTAAAGTAGACTAAGGAGAGAAACTATGAAAAAACAAATCATTTTCTACAGTCAAGGTCTGCGTTATGAAGTAGAACTGAGTGCAGATAAGACGGTCTTGGTCGGGGCTACTGAAAAGGCTCAAGTCTACCTCTCTCAGCAGGAGAGACCGATTCAGCTCAAGCTTGACGGTGACGAAGTCTTTTATCAGTATGAGGACGAAGCAGGATTATTGAAAGATGCTCTACGTTTGGGCGAGGTTGCCTTTTATCTTCGAGAAGGGGAACCAAGGGTTTATGATCTTTTGGATTTATCAGAGTTTCAGATCGGTTCTCAAAGAGGTGCGTTGATCACACTAGATGAAGATGTTGAACTCTTACTCCAAAAATCTCAGAATCAATGGATGCTAAATAGACTAAAAGGCGCATTTTATCGAAATAATCATCTGGAACAGGTGGATCAGCAACTGCTTCACTTTGGGGATGAGTTGAGTCTAGGGGCGGTGACAATAAAGCTCTATCCAGATGAAGTATGGGTTCAGGGGCCTGCCCAAATTGGGAAACAACTGACTCTGAGAGAACCATCTCGATATGGCTTTTATGAAGATTATCCAGATTATCACCGTTCACCACGTATCATCTATCGTGGGAGTGAGGATAAAATCTTGATCAATCCTCCAGGACAGGAACCAAGTAAGCCCAGTGATGAACTCTTAAAATTAATCATTCCTCCCCTTATGATGATTGGGGTCACTGTCCTCATTACCCTTGTCCAACCTCGAGGTATCTATATTCTTGCGACAGTAGGAATGTCCATAACCACAATGATTTTTTCTATCCGTGGTTTTATCAAAAATCGTAAAAAGTACAAGGCTGATAAGAAGGAACGGATCGATCTCTATCGTCTTTATCTGAAAGATAAGGTCAAGGAATTGACTCGTCTGGAACGAGAACAAAAAGAAGGGATGCACTATCATTTTCCGACTATATTAGAGTTGACAGACTTGGTTGAGAGTTACAATCACCGGATTTACGAAAAAACTCCCTTGCATTTTGACTTTTTATACTATCGTTTGGGGCTCGGGAAAATGCCGACTAGCTATGACTTGCAATATGGTCAACAAGAGCGCAGCGGTAAAAAGGATGCTCTGGAAGAAGAGGGCTACGCTCTCTATAGTCGTCACAAAAAAATTCCAGATATGCCGATTCCGGCAAACCTTAGTCATGGACCGGTTGGGTATATTGGACCTAGAAATCTCGTCCTAGAACAACTGCAGCTTTTGGTGATGCAACTAGCGACTTTTCATTCTTATCATGATGTGCAGTTTATTACTATCTTGCCGGAAGAGGAAAAAGAGCAATGGTCCTGGATGCGTTGGCTCCCTCATGCCAAACTGCAAGAGCTCAATGTTCGAGGTTTTGTCTACAATCAACGGACACGGGACCAGGTTCTCAATAGCTTGAACCAAATCTTGAAACTACGTCGTAGTCAAAAGGAAGAAGCATCCCACAAGGAGAGCACCCTCTTCCATCCCCATTACGTGGTTCTAGTAACCGATGAGAAGCTGATTTTGGACCATGTGATCATGGAATTCTTTACCGAAGATCCGACGGAATTAGGCTGTTCGCTGGTCTTTGTGGAGGATGTGATGAGTTCCTTGTCTGAGAATATCCAGACAGTCATCAACATCAAGGACCGTAATACGGGCCAACTGGTCATGGAAGAAGGAGTCTTGAAAGAGACGGACTTCCACTTGGATCATTTTCCAGCAGATTATGACAAGGAGCGGATTGTCCGTACCTTGGCACCGCTCAATCACCTCCAAAACCTTAAGAGTTCGATCCCAGATTCTGTGACCTTTATGGAAATGTATGGGGTAGAGACCTTCGAGGACTTGCAAGTATCGAGCCGTTGGAAAAAGAATGCACCCTACAAGAGCTTGGCTGTTCCGATTGGGTTACGCGGCAAGGATGACCTGGTTCAGCTCAACCTCCATGAAAAAGCTCATGGACCTCATGGTTTGATCGCAGGGACGACTGGATCAGGGAAGTCAGAAACGATCCAATCCTATATCCTGTCCCTCGCTGTCAACTTCCACCCACATGATGTGGCTTTCTTGTTGATTGACTACAAGGGTGGTGGGATGGCCAATCTCTTTAAAAACCTGCCCCACCTCTTGGGAACCATTACCAACTTGGATGGTGCCCAATCCATGCGGGCCTTGGCTTCGATCAATGCGGAGATCCATCGCCGGGAACGACTCTTTGGGGAATTTGAAGTCAACCATATCAATCAATACCAGAAGAAATTTAAAAACGGAGAAGCGACAGAACCCCTTCCTCACCTCTTCCTCATCTCAGATGAGTTCGCGGAGCTCAAGGTTAACCAGCCCGACTTTATCAAGGAGCTGGTGTCTATCGCTCGAGTCGGGCGTTCCCTCGGGGTTCACTTGATCCTAGCTACTCAGAAGCCATCGGGTGTGGTCGATGACCAGATCTGGTCCAACTCACGCTTCAAGATAGCCCTTAAGGTGGCGGATCGTTCGGACTCCAATGAAATGCTTCATACACCTGATGCGGCCGAGATTACCCAGACGGGTCGTGCCTATCTACAAGTCGGAAATAATGAGGTCTATGAACTCTTCCAGTCAGCCTGGTCAGGCGCGGATTACCAGCCGGACAAGGACGATATGGGGATCGAGGACCATACCATCTTCCTGATCAATGAATTGGGGCAATATGAGATTTTAAATGAGGATCTATCAGGCTTAGAAGATGTGGATGAGATCAAGGAAGTTCCGACAGAGTTGGATGCGATTGTGGAACATATCCAAGTTCTGTGTCAGGAACAAGAGATTCCTCCAGTACCACAGCCATGGTTGCCACCACTTAAGGAGCGCATCGCGCTAGAGGAGCTGGAAGAAGTGCAGCCAGCAGTAGCCTGGGCTCAAGAGAAACCACTCTCTGTACTACTCGGAATGGCAGATATCCCGCAGGCTCAGAAGCAGGAAGCCGTCTCTATCAACCTCTCCAAGGATGGGCATGTCCTTCTTTACGGAAGTCCGGGTACAGGAAAGACGACCTTCCTTCAAACCGCAGCCATGGACTTGGCGAGAAAGTTCAGTCCCAAGGACCTTACCATGTATTTGATGGACTTTGGGACCAATGGTTTGGCTCCCTTGTCTAAACTTCCACAGGTAGCGGATACCATGCTTTTGGACCAAACGGAGAAGATTTCTAAGTTTGTACGAATCATGGAGAAAGAACTCAACCGCCGTAAGAAACTGCTTGCGGACTATGGCGTTGGGACCTTGGAACTCTACCGTCAGGCTAGTGGTCAGCAGGAGCCGGCTATCGTCCTCCTCTTAGACAGCTATGAGGCCATCAAGGATGAGGCCTATGAGGCGGAGGTCTTTAAGCTCTTGGTGCGCATCTCTCGTGAAGGTCTCAGCATCGGAGTACATCTCTTGATGACAGCGGGTCGACAGTCCAATCTTCGGGCTCAGCTCTACTCGAACTTCAAGCACCAGTTGAGCCTTCCACAGAATGATGCGAGTGAAGTGCGGACGATTGTGGGCTCTACGCCACTTGCCATGACCATGGAAGACATCAAGGGACGTGCACTGATGAAGCGTGAAGAGGTGGATGTGATCCAGCTGGCCCTGCCAGTCTCTGGAGCCAATGACACCCAAGTCCTCAATAATCTGCGCCAGGAGGTCGCTTCCCTCCAAGAAGCCTGGACAGGACAGCGCCCAAGTGCCATTCCGATGGTGCCGGAGGAGTTGACAGAGACTGACTTCTACAGCAGAGAAAATGTAAAAAAAGTTTATTCTCAAGGACATATGCCGATTGGGTTAGATATTGAGAATGTTGAACCGATTGTTTGGGATTTTAATAAAGGCAATCTATTGTATATATTCGAACAACAGAATCAAAATGTGAATATGATGAAAGTCGTCTTGAATTATGCATATAAAAAGGAATGCGATAGTTATATTTTTAGCGTTTCAAAAAATCAATCGGAGTACAGTGGAAGCCGGTTACCTGAAAATCTTGTAGGAAGAAAGAATCTGATAAATAGTATATATAATCTAGTTAATGAAAATATTGATTTAGGTGAAATTTTGCAAACTCCTACTATTATAATTTGGGATGAGATAGGAGATATCGTTCAAGAAGACTCTACTTTAATTGAGAAAATTTCATATATTTTATCCCAAGGGCCCAAAATTGGAATTTATAATTTGGTTATGTCAACTCCTTCGTTATCTGGCAAAAGTGACAGCGTTTCTACTTTTGTAAAGAAAATGCGTTATGCAGTTGTAGAAACTAGGTTGAATGATCAGAAAATTATGGCTTTGGCTAATGTAAAATATAGCGAGGCATATTTAGACAGGCATGTTGTCTATTTTGTTGACAATAAAGAATATAACAAATTTAAGCTAGTGATGGAGGAAAATAATGAGTAAATATGATAAAATAGTTGTACAAGTTCAAGAGTATGATAAGGATAGAGTCTATATAACGCTTGGTTATAATTTTGGTTTTTCACTGAATCTCTATAAGGTTAAAGAAGAAGTTTTAAATTTAAACCCAGCAGCGTCCATATTTTTGGCATACTATAAACAGGAATTTGCTAAAAATCAACTGTATAAAAATATAGAAATAAATGTTAATCCAGGAAATACTTTTTTTTCACTTGTTGCTACATCAACAACAATTATTGAGAGTGTAGATAAGTTGTTAAAAGTTATCAATTATGTTCCCAATGAGGAATTTAATCAACTAAAACATGAGTTTATACAACATTATAGAACCCAATATATAGATAATAATTCGGCATTAAAACTGACTCTGTTAGAATTCATTGCACAAAACAAGAGATTCAATAAAGATGAATTTCATAAATATTTAGAAGCATTGTCCATTGAAGATGTCCAAAATGCTCAAAATTATTTATTTAAAGGGATGGAATTTTATGTTCATGCACTAGGAGAAATTGATGAGGAGTTAGAAAGTCAGTTAAGAGAGAAGGTAGAAAGTTTTGACAATGCATCCTTTACAGAATCTGCTTTTCTCCCGTTGTCTGAACAGGATATTGTTCCTAAAAAATTGATATATAAATCCCCTGAATTTATTAAACTATTATTAATTCATACAAACCCAGATAATAAGGAAAAATTAGAGGATATATTTTTAACTTATCAAATTATCAATGAACTTTATCATGAGTATTCTCCTCAAATGATTATTGATACTGCTGATATAGGGATGATAATTTCAAATATAGATTCTGTTAGAATTAATTATTTGAAGGAAAATTTCATTTCATATATCAATAAATTGGAAGAGCAATTTGATTATCTGCTAGTACAAATGCCAAGACTCTTTTCAGAATTGTTTGTAACATTGTGGATATCTGGTATTGACTACGTTCATTATTATAAAAATTTAAAGAATAAATCAACAGAAGAATGTTGGAATACTATTGAAAATATTTTAACAAACAGCTTGTTTTGCAACGTAGAAAAAGAAGGAGTGTATGATGGTACAGATACTAATTAATCCAGAGCCGTTAAAATCTGAAATCAAATCATTAAAGAGCGCAAAAGACAGTATAACAGCTAAATTGACAATAGATACTGATGGGTTAGACTTGCAGACAATTCAGAAGATAAAAGAAATTGAGACAAACTTCAACAAAATAATTGAGGCATATAAAGGTTTGTTAGAACAAGACATTAAGAATATGGATATTATTATTGCAGAGTGGATGAAAGTTGATGCTAAGTATGCCGGGAAAGATTTTATAGGAAGATTGACAGGAGGAAAATAATGAAACTAGATAATTCTAAAGTAGCAACAATTGAGTTAGAAGTTTCAACAACCTACTCTAATGTGGAGAAACAGTTATACCAAGTTTATAAGTCTTTAAAAATTTTGACCCAAACAAATAGCTTTAGAGGAGACGGTGCTGAAGCAGTTAAAACTTTTATGAAGTCGAATAGCTTGAACACAGCATATCTTATTGTAGAGGCCGTTAAAAATCTCGAATCTTCCATCAAAGCTGTAAAATCTGGATTTCTGGAATTTGAATCAGAAGAAACGGGGAAAGTTCTAGATAGTAAGGTTGATGACAAAAAATCAGAGCTTAACAAAATTGCTAAAAATATAGATTCTCATGCTACTTCTCTTGAAGCTTGTGAAAAAAAAGCCGGAAAATTTATTACTGTTGAGAATTCAGATACTGATGCAATCGCGATAGCATTTGCTGATATTGAAAAAAAATTAAAGAAAGTTAATCAAGATTTCCAACAAAAAGATCAAGAATTATACCAAAAAGTTAGCAGATTGACGGATTATTTCTCTAATATTTCTAATAATATTTCCCAAGTTATGAATAATTATGTTCTACCATCAGGGAAATATGATGACAGTAAATTTGATAATTTAAAGCGCGAGCCTTGGTATATTGAAGGGAAAGTTTCAGTTTTTCAAAAGAAAATGGAAGAAGATCCGTTTGTATATGGAGCAGGAAGCGTTGCTAATTGGGAAGGACAGTACGCAATCGGTTTTTCTAATGATGTGTATGCATATGCTGGTGCTGACGCCGTTAGTAGAAATTATGAAATTAAAGTACAAGACGGTGAATTAAAGGCTAACGGGAAAGTAAGGCTTGCTGGTGGCGAATTACATGCTAACGCAGGAGATTTAGCATCAGTTTCTGCAACAGCTGACTTAGCGTCTCTAAAAGGTAGTACGACAATTGGAAAAAATGGTTTGATTCTTTCTGCTGGGGGAGCAGTTGCGTCTGCAGAAGCAACTGCTAAAGTTGCCAATCTCGTTACTGCAAAGGCTTCTGCAAAAGGTCCAAGTGCAGATGGAACAATGGCGCTTTACGATTCTGAAAAGAAAACTCAGTTTGGATTTTCAGGGAGCGCGTCTTTTTATAACGTAAGTGCTTCTGTTGAATTAGATCCTCTTAATGCAAAAATAGGTAAGGGGGACGAACAAAAGAGATTGTTTTCACTTGGGATGAAACCTAAAGTAGGTGCGGGGGGGAGTGCAAAGTTAATGTATACTCGTGAAAAAGTAGCTGATATAAATAAACATATTAGTATTCATTCTAATCGCATAGAAATAGGTGGACAGCTTGGTTTGGGGATAGATTTAGATATTACGGTACCGTCTATTCAATTTAAGTTATGGTAAAATATTGAGTATGGAAAGGAAATGAGCATGAGAAAATTGTTTATTTGCGCTCTGCTTTTTATTCTAACAGGTTGTAGTAGTACAAATGTTAGAAATGAGGTTAATCAAAGTTCTACTATTAATAATAATGATAGACAATTAACTCTTGTTGAACCTTCTAAAAATGAAGGTTATACTGAAGAACTAATTAATCATGTTAAGCAAGTTATTGATAAACATCCATCAATGGGCGAAGATGATAAAGTCAGTATGAACTACGCAGATGCTACTTATACTTTGGAAGGAAAAGAATATGCCGTGTTTTTATTTTCAAACCGGAGTCTTCAAACTGTAGACCGCAGTATTAGTTTTGATTTAAGTTGGTCATATGACGGTCAAGTAGTTTTTGAAAAACAAAAGGTTCTTTATAATCATAACAATAGAGGTGATTTGGAGACTGATCAGGTAGCAATTATGATGTTAGAAATCACGTCAGAGCAAAAAGATATTATAGATAAAATGAATGATCCAAAGAAAATGGAATTAGAAATTTCAAATTTAAGTGTTGAGTAAGGAGTATCTAATGACTGGTATTAAAGTTAGTTTGGTTAGACCTAAGGTTGAAGATGGTTATTCAAAGGAATTAATTGATTTTGTTGAAAAACTTATTCATGAGCATCCGTCTATAGGAGTAGAAGGAAAAATCAGTATGAATTATACTGGAGCAACTTATACCTTTGATGAAAAAGAATATGCTGTATTTTTATTGATAAATAGAACTTCTACGATTGTTGATAGTGACTTGAGTTTTTGCTTGAGTTGGTCGTATAGTGGACAAAAGGTTTTTAATCGACAACCCATTTTTTATAATCATAACAGTAGGGGCGACTTAGGAATAAATCAGGCTACTCTCATGATGTTAGAAATCACTCCTGAACAACAAGAAATTATTAATCAAATGAGTGATTCTCGCAAAATGGAAATCAAAATTATTGCCTAGTTAATTTTTAAGAGTTGATAGAATTTATATAGCTGAAAGGGTAATTAATAATGTCTAAACAAAGTCAAATAGCTGCATTACAGTCGCAAGCTGCTTCAGTGGAGCAGCAAAAAGCAGGTTATGTAGCAAAGGTTCAAGAAATTAAAAAAATTTATGATGAATTATCAAAGTTAAAAAACGATTTTAATAATGAAAAGACATCGTTAAACACACTGAAAAATGAAGATAGTAACGATTGGACAGGAAATCTTTATAAAACTCAGTTTAAGCAACCTGTTGGTAATCTTGTGGAAAAGGAATTAAATAAAACAATTACTGCCATTGATACTAATATGGATCGCCTTATTGATAAAATGAATGAATACGAAAATAAAATTTATGAACTAGATGGACTTCTTGGACATTTAGCCTCAATGATTAATAATATTCTTGGAACTATAGAGAAATGGTTTAATTAATTTTAATGTCAAACGTATTTTAATATTAGGTGATTATAAATGATAAAAGAGGTATATATTCAAATAATCCTAATTCTCACTGCTTTTTTTGCTTTGCTTTTTTTGATATATTTTTTATTTTATAGAAGGGAGAAAAATATTCAGAAATATGCAACAACAAAAGTTGTTGGCAGAGTAGTTAGATATAGCTATTTAAATGGTTCAGATTTAGCCGCTTTACCAGTTGTTGAATACGTGGCAGATGGCAAAATTTATGAAAAACGTTTATCTTATTCAACTTATGAAACTACAACTTCAAGAAAAGCTAAGGCTGAAGTATTAGATACAAAATATATTAGAAGTCCATATCATGTATTAAATTTGAAAAAAATATTTCCTGTTGGTTCTAAAATGTCAGTGTGGTATAATCCTCAAAAGCCTCAACAGGGGTTTGTTGAAAGATATCCAGGACATGATAGAATCTTAAGAATACAAATGATCATTTTCTTATTGGTATATCTATTATTGATAGTGTTATTTACATTTGTTTATTTAATTTGAGAAGTTAATTATTTCCCCCACCTGAATCATCAATTCAGGTGGTTTTCTTTTTCACCTCATTCCTCTATCTAGCTATTCTCCAAAAGTTACCAGATTCTGCCCTAACCTTCCCCGTATGCTATAATAGTCTATAGAAAGTCGAGGGAATGATGAAGAAAATATTATTGGTGGTTGTGGTGCAGGGGTTGGCCATCTTTGTGATTACAGGTCTGCTTTGTTTATTTTTGCGGAGGAATTTTCTTCCGCGCTTTGGCGCCTATTTTTGGTCTGGCAGTGGGAGGGGTTCGCTTCTTGACGGCCATGGTGACAAAAGTGTTTGTGCCCAGTCTCTATGAAGATAGCAAGAAAAAGAAATAATCTATAGAGCAGACATTAGGTTTGGGATCATTGGTCTCAGACCTTTCTCTTATTTTCTCCTGTCTCGTTCCTACTATGATATAATAGAACAAGAACATTTTCTTTCTAGTACCTTGAAAATTCTATATTTTTCGCTTATTTATCTGCTCTGCTATTTACAAAAAAATAAAATAACGGATCTGGGCTACTCGCTCATCTTTGTAGAGGATATGATGAGTTCCTTGTCTGAGAATATCCAGACAGTGATCAATATCAAGGACCGCAATACGGGCCAACTGGTCATGGAAGAGGGAGTTTTGAAAGAGACGGACTTCTACTTGGATCATTTTCCAGCAGATTATGACAAGGAGCGCATCGCGCTAGAGGAGCTGGAAGAAGTGCAGCCAGCGGTTGCTTGGGAAGAAGAGAAATCCCTTTCCTTCCTACTTGGGATGGCGGATATCCCGCAAGCCCAGAAGCAGGAAGCCGTCTCTATCAACCTCTCTAAGGATGGGCATGTCCTTCTTTACGGAAGTCCGGGTACAGGGAAGACTACCTTCCTTCAAACCGCAGCCATGGACTTGGCGAGAAAGTTCAGTCCCAAGGACCTTACCATGTACTTGATGGACTTTGGGACCAATGGTTTGGCTCCATTATCTAAGCTTCCACAGGTAGCGGATACCATGCTTCTGGACCAAACGGAGAAGATCTCTAAGTTTGTGCGGATCATGGAGCGCGAACTCAACCGTCGTAAGAAACTCCTTGCGGACTATGGTGTAGGGACTTTAGAGCTTTACCGAGAGGCTAGTGATCAGCAGGAGCCGGCTATTGTTATTCTCTTAGACAGCTATGAGGCCATCAAGGAGGAGGCTTATGAGGCAGAACTCTTTAAACTCTTGGTGCGCATCTCTCGTGAAGGTCTCAGCATCGGAGTGCATCTCTTGATGACAGCGGGTCGACAGTCCAACCTTCGGGCTCAGCTCTACTCGAACTTCAAGCACCAGTTGAGCCTGCCACAGAATGATGTGAGCGAGGTGCGGGCAATCGTGGGCTCTACGCCCCTTGCCATGACCATGGAGGACATCAAGGGCCGTGCACTCATGAAACGTGAAGAGGTGGATGTTATCCAGTTAGCTCTCCCAGTCTCTGGATCTAATGACACTCAAGTCCTCAACAATCTGCGCCAGGAAGTGGCTTCCCTCCAAGAAGCTTGGACAGGACAACGCCCAAGTGCCATCCCGATGGTGCCAGAGGAGTTGACGGAGGCGGACTTCTATGGTCGAGCAAGTGTACAGGCTACCTATGAGCAAGGTCTCGTACCGCTGGGACTGGACATGGAGACAGTTGAGCCTGTTACTTGGAACCTGGCTAAAGGCAATCTTCTCTATTTAACAGATAAAGAAGAGCAGATGACGGCCTTGGTGAAACACATTGTTAAAGGGAAACAGAAAGTCATCGTCTTGGCACCGCAATTTTCTAAACTCAATCTTGAAAGATTTGGGGAAGAAGTCATTTATGAGAATGAAATACAAAACATCGAAAATAGGCTAGAGCTTCTTGAATCGGAAATTCATAAGCGAAATCAAGAGGGATTAAAGGAACATGTAGTTACCATCATTCTTTATAATATCACGGAAATAATTGGGAATTTAACACCT
Source organism: Streptococcus oralis subsp. dentisani (assembly GCF_002096615.1). Lineage (GTDB taxonomy): Bacteria > Bacillota > Bacilli > Lactobacillales > Streptococcaceae > Streptococcus > Streptococcus oralis_U. The sequence goes on along the minus strand of NZ_NCUX01000026.1, from coordinate 30,914 downwards.
GTGGCACAAAAGAGACTAGAGTTTATCTTTAAACAAGGTTTACTAGCAGGCTATGCTTCAATTGTTATTACGAACCAAAGTATTTCTCGTAATATAGAGGCTCCATTGCGTCTAGCAAAAGGCTTCAAACAAGCTTTGATTAGCATGAGGCTCAATGACCAAACCATTGTACCCGTCGCAAAGAAACCTCTAAGAGAGACTATGTTAGAAAAGCAAGTTCATTATTTTGTTTGTGAGAGTACATACATTAAGATCAAGGCATTGATGCGCTAAATGATTGATTAAAGGTACAATCACAGTTCAATATTGAACATTATAATCACGGAGTAAAGAAAGATGAAAAAAATAAAAATAATTTTATGGTTACTGATAGGAGGAGTTATACTTATGACAGCAACAACATTGACTGGATGCAATTTAGGTGGTGAAACCATTCCCAAAAACAGGACAAAGAAACAGTACGAATTTGAAAAAACGTTTGAGCCTATGTTTAAATTTTTAGAACAAGACAAGAAGGACTTTACGGGATTAAAGGCATACACTAGTAGAGTTTATATAAAAAATCAAGCTGAAGTTAAAAAATACGAAGTGGACTTAGATATTAATCAAGCTGATATTAAAGGTGATTATACAATAACAATTGGCGACGATAAAGAAACTGTTCCAGTTACTTACTCTAATGGGAAGTTAAATTATGGGTCGGAGGTAACTCCTTTATATGATGAAGAAATTCTTAATTTAGTGATACAAAGAGATTTCTTTACTTCTTTAGATGTAAAGGAGACTTTTAAGAGTGCGGAAACAGAGCTTCGTGAAATTATTTACCAGCCAGAGAATCACTCCGACCTCTATAAACATCTAAAAAGCAAATATGATTTACCAGAGGAAACAACATGTATAGTGTTAGTAAATCATTCCAGCTCAACGATATATAGAGTAACTATTCAACTAAAATCTAATCAAAAGATTGTACAAATTAGTAGCGTTATTTTTGAAAAAGAATGAGGTTTACATGAACGGAATTGAAAAGAGTAATCGTCGAGTTGAAATGTCTGCGGTATTATCGGATGCTGTGTACGATTATGAGAAAGCATATACGGGAGCAATAGAGGGCGATCCCGAAACAGTGGTAAAGGATGTTTTGCGTAATGCCGGTATAGATAGATATGAAATCGTAGACAAAATGTACGATCCAGATTCGGGTGTTGCTGCTATTGCTGTTTACGATGAACTAACAAAGGAGACCTATATCTCATACGCTGGAACCAACATGGAGGCTGATGGTCATAAGGATATAAATGTAGATGCAGCGATTGGATTAAATGATACTTTGTACCTGAAAGAAAAGAATAAACCAGCACTTGATTTCTATGATAGAGTAGAAGCGAGTGGCCGTTATATTAGCACAACTACTGGTCACTCTTACGGAGTGTTTCAGAGCGGGAGAGTGGCATTAGAAAGACAGGTCCTCTCCTGAAACACTGAAAGCTATTACGTATCAATGTTGAACATGATAATCGCGGAGTAAAGAAAGATGAAAAAAATAAAAATAATTTTATGGTTACTGATAGGAGGAGTTATACTTATGACAGCAACAACATTGACTGGGTGCAATTTAGGTGGTGAAACCATTCCCAAAAACAGGACAAAAGAACAGTACGAATTTGAAAAAACCTTTGAACCTATGTTTAAATTTTTAGAGCAAGACAAGAAGGATTTTAATGGGTTAGAAGCTTATAAAAATAATATTTATGTTAGAAATGGGAATGAAGTCAAGGAATATAAAGTGGATTTAGATACTACTCAATCGGATATAAAAGGTAATTATACAATAACCATGGGTGAAACTAAAGAGACTGTTTCTGTTACATATTCTAATGGGAAGTTAAATTATGAGTCGGATATAAATCCTTTATTTGATGAGGAAATTTTCAATTTAGTTGTTAAGAGAGATCATTTCGCTTCTTTAGATATAAAAGAAACATTCAAGAGTGCAGAAACAGAACTTCGTGATATCATCTATCAGCCAGAAAACCAATCTGAACTATTTAAAAATCTAAAAAACAAGTATGATTTACCCGAGGATACAGCCTGTCAGATTAGATTATATTACTCTGGTGGAGACATTTATGGAATCACAATTCAGATAAAAGCTCAAGAAAAAACAGTAGAAATAGATTTAATTTTATCTAAAAAATAGGAGTATGGTTAATGAATGGAATTGAAAAGAGTAATCGGCGGGTTGAAATGTCGTCTATCTTATCGGATGCAGTATATGATTATGAGAGAGCATATACTGCTGGTAAAGAGAATCCAACACTCATGGTTGAAGGTGTTTTAGATAAAGCGGGTGTGGATAGTAGTAGTTATGAAATCGTCGACTCCATGTACGATAAAGATTCAGGTGTTGCGGCCATAGCGGTTAAAGATACGAAGACAGGTGAAACCTATATCTCATACGCTGGAACCAATATGGATGCTGACGGCAATAAGGATCCTATTGTAGACCTTGCCATTGCCTTAAATGACACCTTGTACTTAAAAGAAAAAAACAAACCTGCCCTTGATTTTTATGATAGAGTGGAGGCGAGTGGATACTATATTAGCACAACTACTGGCCATTCTTATGGAGAATTTCAGGCTGGAAGGACAGCCATGGAGAGACAAGTCCCCTATAATTTTGGCTATCAAGGGGCTCCTCAGTCGGTAAACGGTAAGACTGCTAACGAGATGGTGGCATCTGGTGACGCTGCTTGGTATACAGAGGTTGTTGGTAAGAGTAACAATTTTGAGGAATTCAAACATAATTTAAATAAGTATGTTAGAATGTACAACGCCTCGTCGCTTGGGATCATTGGAAGCCTTAAGGGGAAACCAGTTAAACTTCCAGACGATGCTGTACTTAAGCAGTATTGGAATTATCTTTCTCATTTAAAAGATACTTCTCCTGAGACTTTGAAAGCTGCTAAAGAAGAAGCAGAACGAATTGAAGCGTTGAGGAAGAATTACAAGGGTTACTCTGTGACATTTTCTTCAACACGAGATTTATTAACGAATATTGCCTGGGCTCAGGATGGGAAAGAGATTTCATTTGGAGGGCAGGCGCTGGATAATAGTGCTGCAGAGACACTGCTGGATAACAACACTTGGTTAGTGCTAAAATTTTTGGGAATCACAAGGGAAACCAAGTATCCTGGAAATGTTGTTGCGATTGATTTACCGATTCATCATAGTATGACGAAGTACAGAGAAAGTGCTGAAGCGATGGAATATACGAAGCAAGTAGTTCTGGAACAGTTATTTGCGGTTGATATAGATGGTGATGGTTTATTAGATTTTGCAGTGACTCCAGAGAATACAACAACTCGAGATTTGTTGAAAAAGTATGGTGACTCAAAAGAAATTCGCTTAGACACAACATCTATGATAATTTTGATTACAAATCTGAGAGCCAGTTTAGGACATGCGGAAGAGTTGTTAGAAGTAGTTAAGCGTACAAACCAGGCAAATGAAAATGTTATGAACAATTTGTCGAGTCGTACAAACAATCTAAAAGAAGCTGTCTTCCAGCATTTACAATCAATTAGCTTGATTGAAGCTATACAAAAGATAGATAAAGCTTTCAGTAATTATGATGGCATGAAAGAAACGTTTAAAACACTTAATGCATATAATCCCTATGATTTTTCTAGGAATTTTGACTGGTTTGGCTTTAGTGGCCTAAACGACTATTTTGATAGTAATGGAAATAATTTTGACCATGGAGCAATTGAATCAAAATTATATAGTGCGAAGTTTAATAGTGACTCTGCTCTTCTCGATATTGAAGTGCATAACATGACTTCAAAAGGTAAATCCGAAGGTAATATTTGGGCGGAATCAGCCACCTCTACATACTTGGGCTCAAAGGGAGCCGAACTGGTCAATTCATTTGAGGAAATGATTGAGAAAAGTACGAAAGGTTTAGAGAAGCGTTCGCATTTTGGAGATGGGATTCCACAAGCAGTGAATGAAATTTTAAAAGTATTGGAACAAAATATTCAGACAATCATTTATTGTATCTCCTATACTATCTCTGTAGCGGAAATTATCAAAACTGCTTTAGAAGAAACAGATAGAGGATTGGCTAGAAATATAGATACACTAGATTTTAGTTCGGTTCCAGATGTTAATACTAGTGTTTCTCAGGATTATAATACGTACTTGGAGGAGAGTGGTATATTTGATGACCGTGATGTTATTAGTGCTTTTGATGATCAGATAGATGTGAGGGCTGAGGATTTAGCAAATCAGATGTCTACGTCTTTTAGTAGTTACCTAGATAATGCAAAAGGCTATATTGAACAGACGAATAAAGTTATAAATACCTCAAGAGATAATTTAAAAGATCTTATCAATGATTTTCCTACTGAAATTTATTACAAGAACAAATTTGAGGATAAGGACGATAAAAAGTTTTATGGTATTGTGGAATCCCAGATTTCAGTATCGGGTACAATTCGAACAGCTGCTTCAGAGATTGATGTTTTGGATATAGACTTGACCACAGCAGCTACAACGATAAATCTAGTTGTGTCGATGTTAGGAGGCTTCAAGCCTGCGTTCAGGAATGGGATGGAGGATGCATTTTATGGAGCAGCTGAATTGAAAGGTGTTGTTCGTGCTCAAAAAGCAGTTGGTGCAGTAATAAAATCATTGCAGATTCGATTTACAAATTTCAAGAGCGATTTAGATAGTCTTGCTTCAGGTTCTGCTGTACAAGCACTGGGGTATAAACTTGGAGACATGATAAATCTCATGGGTAATGTTAGTCATGTAATTGATGACTGCTTTGGTGATGATTAAAAGTTAATTTCGATTATATCATCAAACAGGAATGTTATATTTTTCAAAATATTCAACAAAATAAATGGGAAGTAATACCCACTTCTGTAGAATTTCATTGCCCACCTGAATTATTTTCAGGTGGTTTTCTTTCATTATTCCATACAGTGTTCAGTTTTTCTTACAATATATCTCTTATGGTATAATGAGTTACAGCATCTTTCTCATCTCAGATGAGTTCGCAGAGCTCAAGGTCAACCAGCCTGATTTTATCAAAGAGCTGGTGTCTATCGCTCGGGTCGGACGTTCCCTCGGGGTTCACTTGATCCTAGCTACGCAGAAGCCATCAGGTGTGGTGGATGACCAGATCTGGTCCAACTCACGCTTCAAGATTGCCCTTAAGGTGGCGGATCGTTCGGACTCTAATGAAATGCTTCATACGCCGGATGCGGCCGAGATTACCCAGACGGGTCGTGCTTATCTGCAGGTCGGAAATAATGAGGTCTATGAACTCTTCCAGTCAGCCTGGTCAGGGGCGGATTACCAGCCGGACAAGGACGATATGGGGATTGAGGATCATACGATTTATCTAATCAATGAGTTGGGTCAATATGAAATCTTGAATGAAGACCTATCGGGCTTAGAAGAAGCCGAAGAAATCAAGGAAGTTCCGACAGAGTTGGATGCGATTGTGCAGCATATCCAAGTTTTGTGTCAGGAACAAGAAATTCCTCCAGTACCCCAGCCATGGTTGCCTCCGCTCAAAGAGCGCATTGCGCTAGAGGAGCTAGAAGAAGTACAACCGACAGTAGCCTGGGGACAAGAGCAACCACTCTCTGTCCTCTTGGGGATGGCGGATATCCCACAAGCCCAGAAGCAGGAAGCCGTCTCTATCAACCTCTCCAAGGATGGGCATGTCCTTCTTTACGGAAGTCCAGGTACAGGGAAGACCACCTTCCTTCAGACAGCTGGTATGGACTTGGCTCGCAAATTCAGTCCCAAGGCCCTTACCCTGTACTTGATGGACTTTGGGACCAATGGATTGGCGCCCTTGTCCAAGCTTCCGCAGGTGGCAGACACCATGCTTTTGGATCAGGCAGAGAAGATTTCTAAGTTTGTGCGGATCATGGAGCGCGAACTCAACCGTCGTAAGAAACTCCTTGCGGACTATGGTGTAGGGACTTTAGAGCTCTACCGAGAGGCTAGTGGCCAGCAAGAGCCGTCTATCGTTATTCTCTTAGACAGCTATGAGGCCATCAAGGAGGAGGTTTATGAGGCAGAACTCTTTAAACTCTTGGTGCGCATCTCTCGTGAAGGTCTCAGCATCGGAGTGCATCTCTTGATGACAGCGGGTCGACAGTCCAACCTTCGGGCTCAGCTCTACTCGAACTTCAAGCACCAGTTGAGCCTTCCACAGAATGATGTGAGCGAGGTGCGGGCAATCGTGGGCTCTACGCCACTTGCCATGACTATGGAAGACATCAAGGGCCGTGCACTCATGAAACGTGAAGAGGTGGATGTTATCCAGCTGGCTTTGCCAGTCTCTGGAGCCAATGACACCCAAGTCCTCAACAACCTTCGTCAGGAAGTGGCATCCCTCCAAGAAGCTTGGACAGGTCAGCGCCCAAGTGCTATCCCGATGGTGCCAGAGGAGTTGATGATGGAAGAATTTTTGAATTTGCCTAGTGTACAAGAAGCTATTGAGAATGGTCAGATTCCTATCGGTTTGGAGCTAGAAATGGTTGGAAGTGTCAATATCTCTCTTAGCAAATTTAAACACATGGCTTATGTGTCAAATGCAGAAGATGCTTTTGATAATATAACACATCATTTATTAAAAACTATTCTTAGAATGCCTAACGTCCATACGATGTTGATTGATGCTTTCCAAGAATATGAAGCATACAGTGACCAGGTGAACACCTATGTTGGAAGTAAAAAGGAACTGTCGGACATAGGAAATCAGCTAATCTATGAAATAGAGAGCCGTCTTAAAAAAGGTATATCATCTGAATGGATCATTTTTATACCAAATATGAGAGCACTGGTATCCGAAAGCGATCTAAATGAACAACAGCTTCAATTTATGTTTGAGAAGGGGTATCGAGTAGGGATGAGGTTTATTATTGGTACTGATTATGCTTACATTGGGACAAGTATTGATCCAATTCCTAGATACCTTAAAACAAATGTTCAGTGGGTCATCTTTGGTATGCGCCTAATGGATCAAACCTTCTTAGATAAAGGAATGTATAGCAGAGATGTGGCTCCAGATCCCGATCAGATTTATTTGCATTCTCGGAAAGAAGTCATCAAACTCAAAATTAGTAAGAATAAGTAAAAATATTATTTGATACTTAAGATTCAACCCTATCTCTTGACGATTTGATAGTAGAAAGGATAATTGAAAAGGTTATTGAACATGGGACAAGTAAAAAGTGAAAAAGGCAAGGCAAGCACTATTGCAACTGGAATTGTATCAGCAAGCAATAGCATTACTACTGCTGGTACAGTTACGAGAGATAAGACAAGCTATTATACCGCTAATACGGTAGGAAGAAGATTGATCATAAATGAGGCCTCTATGGCTGAAAATGTTCAATCGAAAATAAGTGAATTCGTAAAACTAATTCATGGTGTCGCAAATGAATTCGAAGTAGTAGATGAGAAGATCAGTACATTGTGGCAAAATAATTTGCCGTCGAGTCAAAATAAGGGGACAACTGGTCTACCTTCTCTGTATTCAAATCCGTCATTTGTTCCTCAAAATAATTTATTTAAGGAGTGAGGATGGAAAAAACTAGGAAATTAGAAGATATTCAATGTAGTGTTCAACAGATTCAAACGAAATTATCAAAGTTAGAAGCAGAAAGAGATCAGTTTTCTTACGTTGCGACGGAGATCATAGATCTTTGTCAAACGAACTTCCTCCCATATAGAGAATTAGGATATTATCCGTTATCAGTTAAAGATGAGATGGATCGTCTTGAAGATATAGAAATGTTAAAAAGGTATGAACAGCTACTTGATGATTTTATCACCGAGAGGAAAGAAGAACTAAAAAAGGCGGTGACCATGCTAGAGGACGAAAAAGAGGAACTTCTTTTTCAACAACGCCGTCTTGAATCACAAAATGAGGAGAAGGAGGAGAAGAATGGGGATTAAAGTAGACATAGGCTCAGCAGATTCGCAGGGCAGCACAGCAAATAGTGTATTAAGCAACCGTGTGAATTATTATAACGATGTCATTATTGCCTTTAATAATTTGATTACAGAGGGAGAATTAAAAGGTAAAGCCTATGATAGCGCTAAGTCCTATGCGGAAAATATAATGGTTCCCCTACTTAGAGGAGTTATTCTATTTTCAGAGAGTCTAGGAGGAAAAGCCAGTGAACTACCGACTCTTTACCGTTCACAAGTCGGTGGAGAAAGTCTAGATGAGGAGATACTTCAAAAGCAAATTGAAGCGAAGAATACAACCATTTCGACTCATGAAGCTATTTTGTATAGTTTATCCAATCTAAAGGACATCGATCCTACTTATAAAAGTAACGTTCGAGGAATTATCTCAAATGCAACGAGTAAGCGAGATGAGTTACAAAGGAAATTAGAAAAATTGCAGTCGTTTGCGAGCTCGACCAGTGGTCATTTTTCGGATTCAGAAAGCCTACAGACTTTAGTTTTTCAAGGTTTTGAACAAGTCACGGGTGACTTTGGAAAGTTTGATGGAACTTTTAAAATAGAGGGACAAGCTCCTTGGGCTAATACTATTAATAATGAGTGGACGAAACGTTCTGAGGTGATCCAAAATTACCAAAATGTTTTAGATAAAATTAAAAATGAAACCGAATTAGATGAGAATGATATAGCAGCGATTGCAGAGTATGGAAAACGTTATCCTGATAAAGAGTTGCCAGAGAATGTTAAAGATGCTGTACGAAAATATATCGAGAGTAAAGTTAATAGTGATATAAATGACAATAAAATCGGAGAGTTATTTGAACTTATACGAGATACGTCTCTGGAAGAAATTGCTAAAGACACCATTGCTAAGTTAAGTTCAAAGAATCCTCACCTGTCAGAATACTTTAAGTATTTTACTACTACTGATAAGTTTGGTAATATAAACATTACCTACTCTGGGGATAGTAAAGGATATACGGATGATTTATTCAAAGCAAATGCTGCGAATTTACTTAAGCAATTCACAACTTCAGAATTTAATATTCCCATACCAGGAACCAACTCATCTGTTGGGATCTCAGGGATTAGTTCAGTATTTATGGGGATGGACTTTTTGAACAACCTGCAAAATGAGAATGTAGGACGTGCCTTTACCCATACTGCAGCAATAACGGTAATGACTACAGTAGGGGTAGACTTTGCAACAACAGCTCTTTTGGCTACAGCTACAGGTTCTGGAACTGTAGCAGCAGCTGCAACATTTTTAGCCTCTAATCCAATTGGTTGGACTATCGTGGCAGGTGTTACAATAGGATATGCAGTAGGATATGCTTATGAGCATAACTTTTTGGGGATTAAAACTATAGCAAATGATTTTGGGGATAAAATTAATAAAGGAATAGAATGGGTAGGTGACAATATTGATTCAGGTATCAAGGAAGTCGGAAATTGCATAGACTCAGGTATTAAATCAATTCAGAAAGTGTTTGGGTGGTAAATGTGGAATTAAAATTTAAATATTCGAATATAGCAGTTTTTAGAATCGTTGAGTTTAAGAACAAAGATTATATCTTAGATCCTACTACTATAAAAGGAAAGTCCTATTTCTTCGGTTTACTTCCTAAAGAAGTTACTGCTGAAATGGTTGAGTTATCTCCATCTAATGATAGTTTTAGAATAAAATCTAAGACACCAATAGGGGCGTCTACTGCTTTAGTCATCATGGTTCAGCCATTCGTAGCTATCTCATATAGACTTATAAAAGATGCATTCATTGATTGGGGTATAAGTCAACAGCTTTTTTTGAAATTAGGTGTGTTTGCATTCTCCTTATTCTTGTCTTATCTTATGGCTGTCTTCTATGAAAAAAGTGCGGTTGGAAAGTTTGAATCAAGAATTCCCCAAAATAGTAAACGCTGTCGACTTGTTTTTGAACCCAAAGGTAAACGAATGATTGATTGGTATGTAATTTTAGCAATTAATATTGTTTGTTTAATGTTTTTTATGGGAACTAATGATGGCTCAGAAGGAGTCTTGTTGATTATTAATGGCATAATTTCTTGGTTTTACTTTGTAATGATGAGAATGCCGCAAGTTCCCTCATATTATAAGACACTAATATTAACTGAAATTGAAGAGCTATAAATACAGAATGCCGAGAAGTTAGAAATGATATTGATTCAGGTATTAAATCCATTCAGAAAGTGTTTGGGTGGTGAATGATTCATTTAAAGTTCAAGACTGCTTATACGATGGTGTATAGTATTATAGAATTAGAAAAATATAAATTGAAAGGAAAAAAAATAAATGTCTATTTTGCCAATTGGAACAATTGTTTATTTAAAAGAGGGGAGTCAAAAACTAATGATTCTCAATCGTGGGGTTACTATAGAACAGAATGGTGAAAGTGTTTTGTTTGACTATTCTGCAGCTTTTTATCCGATGGGACTAAACCCAGAACAGTTGTTTTACTTCAATCGTGATGATGTAGATAAAGTGGTTTATAAAGGCTATAGTGATGAAGAAGAAGAACGGTTCGCTGAAATTTATCAACGTTGGCTTGATGAAAATGCTACAACTATTAAAAAAGGTGTAACTAAATAAGGTAGATCTATAAATATTATTAAAAATATTACAATACTTTGTAGAAATCAAAAAACGAGGAGCTACTTTGATATTAAAGAAACTCCTCGTTTTTTTAGTCATTTTTCTATCATACAGCTAAGTCTGTGTGACTATAAGCCAAAATTTATGATACCAAAATATAGCTTTGTTCCTATAGGATAGGAAGGGATCTGTTTTGATATTGTGGTATAATAGAGCGAGAACATTTTCCTTTTAGTACATGGAACTTTTAAAATAGAGGGACAAGCTCCTTGGGCTAATAATATTAATAGTGAGTGGAAGAATCGTTCTGAGGTAATTCAAAATTATCAAAATGTTTTAGATAAAATTAAAAATGAAACCGAATTAGATGAGAATGATATAGCAGCGATTGCAGAGTATGGAAAACGTTATCCGACAGAGTTAGCAAAGCCAGAACTATTAAGGTTAATTAGTGACTCTCCATATAGCAAAGTTAGCGAATTATATAATAAAACTACAACTGTTTTAGATGTTGCTAATGTTTTGTATTTGGGATCTCGAATTTCAAAAGATAATAAAGGAAATCTAATATTTCATCATGGTACAACACCTATTGGGCAAAAGCTAGATAAATTGTTAGGCTATGATAAATTTTACAGTCGAAATAGTATAAACCGAGGTCACAATTACAGTAAGATTACTACAAATAAGGGAACAAATATTCGAGGTCAGTACGAGGATATGATGTCTCCTTTCCGTCCTAATATCATTAAGGCTGGAAAAGACGGTGCACTTTCCTCGGCAACAGCTGGTTTGTCAAACATATTTTCAATACATCCTACTGAAGGAATTAAGATATCAGATAGCTTTAAAAATATGGGCAAATTAGGTAAAGGTATGGCGATTGCAAATGTGGTATTTTCTGCTGTTGATATTGTAGACGGAATGGGAGAAACACATGATATTGCTGTTAGCAAAAATATGACAGTTGGAAGTGAAAAGTATATAGCTACTCAATTTGGAGGTGTTACGATTGACACTGTTAAGAATGTAGGAATAGGGACGTTGGCTGCTGTTGGTGGAGTTGCTGCAGCTACAGCAATTCCTGTTGCATTGCCAGTTATGGTAGTAGGTGGTATAACAGTGGCAGTAGGTGGAGCTATTAGTTGGGGCTTAAATGAACTTGATAAACACACTGGATTTTCTAAAGGGCTTAAAAAATGGTGGGCAGGAATTGTAGGAGGATAAGATGAAAAAAAAGTATATTGAGTTTTTGAATATGGCAGTTGTGGATACTAGACCTATAAAAAACTCTGATTTTTTAAAGTCAGTTGCAATTGAGGTAATGTTTACTTTGCTGATATTTATAGTGTCTATTTTTATAGAAGGTGAGATACATGATGTAAGTATGAATATCTTTCACATTGCCATTTATCATCTATTGGCTTTGTTATTCATGTTCTTGCTATTTCAAAAGTTTTCCAAATCAAAATTATTGCAAATATTTCCGGCTACGTCTGTGTTAATTTTTCACATTGAATTTCTTTTCTGGAGTTCTATATTTTTGGGAGATGACTACTGGTCTGTCTTCATGTTATTGATTAGCCTAAGCCTTATTTTTCAGCTACTAACCTTTGTTTACCAGTTATTAATTGTCCCTAAAGCTAAGACTTTACCATCTGGAGAGTTCAGGAAAACAATGCTACACATTCCTTCTGTTATTGTTATTTGTTCAGCAGCAATTGTAGTAGTTATAGCACGTTTATTTATGTTGCCGTCGGTATATGTTGTTACTAGTCTTGTGGCAGTAAGTATTGGATGTATTCCCTTCTATTGGTTTGAGTATGCACGAGTATTCACCGGTTGGAAAAAGAAAAGCACGAATAACTTTATTTATAGAGGAGAAATAAAATGAAATTAATTAGAATAGATATCAGCAATATTGCTTATACAGAGAAAAAAGTAGCCATGGATTCTTTTCTAGATTTGATTGAAGGTTGTGAAAAATTATTATTTGAAACAGGGGTCTATAAAAATGGTCCGACAACGATTGAAACATGTTTGAGCACTTTTGGAAAGCCAGGAGAAGCCTCGTTTAAGGTCTATATTCCGACAAATATTCCAATTGAAGGAAATGATGAATTTCAATATTTAGAACATTTTACAATTAAGCAGTGTGTCTCTGAAGTAACTCCATTTGATGAACATTTCCTTCCAAAAATTGAAGAAATGAAGCAGTATATTCATGATGAGGGATTAGAAATGCTGGGAGATACAGTTTTTCTGTCTATTTTGCCAATATTTGGGCAACACTTTGTTGAAATTAATATCCCAATTAAGGAGATTTCAGATGCTATTTAAAAACGTGGGAGAATACCAAGATATACAGTATAGAAATGTTATCTCAAGGTATTATACAGTATCTCCAGAAGAGATGCCGGACACTTATAACGCTTTTTTAGACGAAGTAAGAAAAGCAGGATATACGCTTCGAGGACCTTTCTTTTATACGATTAATTCTAAGTTAGAAGAAAATCAAGATGTGTTGATGGAACTGTTTATCCCAGTAGAAGAAGAGTGTATTGAGAATGCTTTGCCGAAAGACTTTTTGTATCATAGTCTGTTTCAAGTTTTAAATACTGTTTCAACTAGAATTTTAGAACCAGATGATGAGTCAGTGAAAGAAGGGATAAGCTTCTTAGCTGGTTATATCTATTATCAGGGACATTGTGAGTTGACCCCTCCCTTCTTTTTCACTACAATCTCTGATGGGAAAGTCTATACAGATATTAAGGTAGGAGTATTGAAGGAGTGAGCGGAATTTAATCTGATAATCTACTTACGATAAAAGTTAGATTTGTTAGTATATTTTTGGGCTTTTCTATCTATTTTGGTTCGTGATATAAAGCCAATGCTAAAGATTATAGATACAGGTATTATTGAAACAATATTACCATACTTTATAAAAATCAAAAACGAGGAGCTACTTTATCATTAAAGTAACTTCTCGTTTTTTGTCTGTTCTATGTCGTAAGATGAATTAGCGTGGCCATAAGCCTAAATTCATGATACAAAGATATAGCTTTGTTCCTATGGGAAGAGGGTTGTTTTGATATTGTGGTATAATGGAACAAGAATATTTTCTTTCTAGTAGCTTGAAAATTCTATATTTTTCGCTTGTTTATCTCTTCTGCTATTTTCAAAAAATATCCTGTCCCTTGCCGTCAACTTCCACCCTCATGATGTGGCTTTCTTTTGATTGACTACAAGGGTGGTGGAATGGCCAATCTCTTTAAGAACCTGCCCCACCTCTTGGGAACCATTACCAACTTGGATGGAGCCCAATCCATGCGGGCCTTGGCTTCGAATGCGGAGATCCATCGCCTCAGCCTGGTCAGGGGCGGATTACCAACCGGACAAGGACGATATGGGGATTGAGGACCACACGATCTATCTAATCAATGAATTGGGTCAATATGAAATCTTGAATGAAGACCTATCGGGCTTAGAAGAAGCCGAAGAGATCAAGGAAGTTCCGACAGAGTTGGATGCGATAGTGCAGCATATCCAAGTTTTGTGTCAGGAACAAGAAATTCCTCCAGTACCCCAGCCATGGTTGCCTCCGCTCAAAGAGCGCATTGCGCTAGAGGAGCTGGAAGCAGTGCAGCCAGCGGTTGCTTGGGAAGAAGAGAAACCACTCTCTGTCCTCTTGGGGATGCTTAGGGTATTAGAAAGTATTTTTCTACCTTAACGATTTTTCCAAGCTTGGTAGCGAGTATCAATCAAGAGTTGGGTTAAGCGTCCCATTGTTTCTCTTTCTTCGGGAGTGAGGGATTGAGCTTGGACAAAGAGATGGTGAATGTGTTCAATGACCTTGAAGGAAGAAAGATCGTTGATAGAGGAGATACCTGCATCAAGAATGATTCTAAAAAAGAGGTCGAAGTAGAGCTGCAATTCTTCATCAGGAACTGTTTCAACCCATTCCTTAAAAGTTGTATCGACTTGTTGGCTGTCACTATTGGTCTCATCCAGTTGGACAAAGTGTTTGTCTTCAACCTGCCAACTAAAGGTGTCGTGCTGGGCAAGACCACCTAGGGCAGTGCTTCGAACGACGATTTTTTTATCAGGAATTTCCAGCATCATCCCGATGATAGAACCTTGTGGGACAAATACTTTTGTTCTTTCCATCATGTTTTGATAGCCAGCTGTTTCGGTCAGTTCCTTGTGAAGTCCAGGGGCATCAAAAGTATAGACAGCAACAATGTTTTTTTGTAAGAGTGGATCGAGTTGACTAGCAGCATAGACGGCTAGATTGCCCCCTTTTGAGTGTCCTGCTAGGATAACCTTTTGCTTAGGATGTTGAGCAAAAAAGTCCTCTAAATACTGGAGGGCGTGTTTTTGAGCTGGGATTTCTTTCATATAGGTCATATGGAAATCTTCTTTCCAACCGATGATACTATCATCCGTCCCACGAAAAACAAGCAAATAAGTATCGAGACTGATACGATAGGTCATAGCCGCAAACTGTTTTTGCAATTCAGGATCAATATCGTTGATAAAGTCTGAGAGCTTGCAATTTTTAAACCGTTTGTGTTGAGAGAGTTGATCCAACAACTGGAGGCGGTTCTTATTGGTCAGCATAGTCGTTTCTCTGGGGATTTGAGGTGCTAGATCTATGAGACGCTTTGGTTCTTGGGCGACTACATCATCAAAAGGAAGATAGGTTAATTCAGTCAAGGCAAGAATATCTAACTCGTTCACGGGGAGGTCATAAAAGGAATCGTATGCTACATCATTCAAGTAGTCAAATATATTGGCCATAAAAGCTCCTTTCTCTATGTTTATCCTATCATATTTACATAGAATTAGCTAGTAGGCTTGTTTGGCCTCTCTACATGATGACCTAGTAGGGTTTAATCCGGATATATAAACGACAGATTGTTCTTATTTCAAACCTCTAAACGAGCTTACTTGGATATTTTTGTTATCAATGCCATTTTCCTTAAAAAAATTCTTCATCTCATTTACATCATCAGGCTGACCTGTGATGAGATAGCTGGCTTGATTGCCGTATTCATCAATAGCACGTTTTAAAAATGCTTGACTTTGAGAAAATTCATCGCTAGTTTTATAAGTAAAATTCGATGTGTTTTGAGCCAGTTCCTTCATCTCATTATCGAAAATAGTAACTCCTTTGTCATAATGGTTGAGAATAATCGGACATTTACCAGCCCATTCTTTGATAAGGGGACGTAGAGCAGAAATACCAACATCAGATGAAAAGCAAACTAGTGGCTGATTCGTATCTTTAACGGTTAAAGAGGATTCAAGCCAACTCATCTCAATCTCACTGCCAGCCGGTAAATGTGTCAAGGATTCTTTAAAGTGGCTACCACTATTATGCGTTAGAATGAGGATTTCATCTTCATCAGGTGTGGAGGCAATGGTTAGCCATCGACTGGTCTGCTCTCCCTTAGCTTCGTTTTTCCTAGCAGCGGACGACGTATCAGGGAGTGTAAACTTAGCATAAGCCCCAGCTTTCCAGGTTTGATGACTCGGCTTTGTGATATGAATTAAATACAGATCTCCGGTAGGGTTTTCGATGGATTTTATCGATAATGTCTGACTTCGTCCAAGATAGGCGATGGCACCCCAAGTTGTAAGAGCTAGTAACCCAAGTGTTGATAGAATGATAATAAACATTTTTTTACCTCTTTTCATTTTTTATGACTCCTATTCTTAATTTTATGAATGAACTTAAAACAAATTCATTCATATCTTTTCAAAAAATAAAGAAATCCATCTTCTTTATTTTAGAACTCCTTTTATGAAGTTGGTTGCAAGTATTTCGACGGTCTTGCCAATATCTGGAAAATCTTTTTCCGTGATATGCATATCCATATAGTAAAATAGATTATAAACCTGTAAAATATCTTGAATCTTTTCTGGCGAATACCCTTCAGCCTGCATACGATTTGTAAAAGTTTTAACTAGAAACTGATGAAATGGATTTGCGACTTTGCCTTCTTCCGAGGAATAGTAGCTGTGCAACTCATCTGCTATGGCAGGATTGTACCATTCTGCAAGGATTTTATTGGAAGAAACGAGAGTTCTGGACTGAGCAAAGAGTTGACCAATGAGGTCAGTCATGTCAATTTCCCAATCCAGTTCTTCGATCATAGCTTGGCGAACACGATTGTTTTCATCTATATAGATGTCTAGAAAAATGGCTTCTTTACTCTCGTAATAGTTATAAAAAGAACCAACTGCAACACCAGCTTGCCTAGCAATTTCTGAAATTCCTGTTGCCTTGTAACCTTTTTTCGAAAAAACTTCATAGGCCGCTGTCTTTAAAGCTTGTTTTTTGTCCAATCTGACTTTACCTCCTTTAAGTATGAATGAATGATTTATTTTGTTCATTCATATTCTAACAAATCCTAGCTGGCTTGTCAATAAGAAGGCTAGATCTATTAAATAAGTGAAAGAAATGCTAACTAAATGAATACAAAAAGGAAAAATAGGATAAGGCTGGAACTATAGTTAAAAATAAGGTATGATATCAATGGGATTATTCTCTATTTAGCTATCGTTTCCTAATTTGGATTTGAAAAATAGATAGCCAAATAGTTGAGATACTAATCCATAGATTTTTTATTAGGGTATTTGATATTTTGAACAAGAGTAAAGGAGGAGCGCATGCACAAAATTTTACTAGTAGAGGATGACCAAGTCATTCGGCAACAAGTTGGGAAATTGCTCTCTGAGTGGGGATTTGAGATCGTTTTGGTAGAAGACTTTATGGAAGTGCTGAGTTTATTTGTCCAGTCGGAACCTCATTTGGTCCTCATGGATATTGGTTTGCCACTTTTTAATGGTTATCACTGGTGTCAGGAGATTCGTAAGATTTCCAAGGTGCCCATTATGTTTCTGTCTTCGAGAGATCAGGCTATGGATATCGTCATGGCGATCAATATGGGAGCGGATGACTTTGTGACCAAGCCTTTTGACCAGCAGGTCCTTTTGGCTAAGGTTCAGGGCTTATTACGCCGTTCCTATGAGTTTGGGCGGGATGAAAGTTTGCTAGAGTATGCAGGTGTGATTCTCAATACCAAGTCTATGGATCTGCACTATCAAGGTGAAGTCCTGAGCCTAACCAAGAATGAATTTCAAATTTTGCGGGTTTTGTTTGAACATGCGGGCAATATCGTGGCGCGTGATGACCTGATGCGGGAACTCTGGAACAGCGACTTTTTTATCGACGACAATACCCTGTCTGTTAATGTTGCTCGTTTGCGCAAAAAGCTTGAGGAACAAGGCTTGGCAGGCTTTATCGAAACCAAGAAAGGGATAGGATACGGACTGAAACATGCTTGATTGGAAACTATTTTTTCTAGCCTATCTGCGTTCTCGTAGTCGCATCTTTATCTATATTTTTTCGTTGGGTTTTCTTGTCCTACTCTTTCAGTTTCTGTTTGCTAGTCTAGGATCTTATTTTCTTTATTTTTTGCTGCTCAGTAGTTTTTTGACCTTCCTATTTTTGGCTTGGGATATATTTGCAGAAGCTCAGGTTTATCGACAGGAAGTACTCTATGCTGAGCGAGACCCCAAGTCTCCTCTGGAATGTGCGCTAGCAGAAAAGCTCGAAGAGCGTGAATCTGAATTATATCAAAAGAAGTCTGAAGCGCAGAGTAAGCTGACGGATTTGCTTGATTACTACACCTTATGGGTTCACCAGATCAAGACGCCCATTGCGGCTAGTCGCCTTTTAGTAGCAGAAGTCTCTGATCGGGAGGTCAAGCAGCAACTGGAACAGGAAATTTTCAAGATTGACTCCTATACCAATCTGGTGTTGCAGTATCTTCGTTTAGAAAGCTTCCACGATGACTTGGTATTTGAAAAGGTCCAAGTGGAGGACTTGGTCAAGGAGATGGTTCGTAAGTACGCTCTTTTCTTTATCCAGAAGGGACTAACAGTCAATCTACATAATCTCGACAAAACCATCGTGACCGATAAGAAGTGGTTGTTGGTCGTCATTGAACAAATCCTCTCAAACAGCCTCAAATACACCAAGGAAGGTGGACTAGAGATTTATATGGAGGGTCAGGAGCTCTGTATCAAGGATACGGGGATTGGGATTAAAAACAGTGATGTACTCCGAGTCTTTGAACGTGGTTTTTCAGGCTACAATGGTCGCTTGACCCAGCAGTCATCTGGACTTGGACTCTACCTATCCAAGAAAATTTCTGAAGAACTTGGCCACCAGATTCGTATCGAGTCTGAGGTCGGGACAGGAACGACAGTAAGAATCAAGTTTGCCGATATAAATCTGAGAATTGAGTGAGCATAATAGATAAGAGCCCAGGATAAGACAACTGGGCTTTTCTACCTTTAACTGTGTATCCTAGTAAATTATTTGCTTGGGCGTTTCCGGTTAAAAAATAAAAATCAACCAGACTTTGTGAAAGGTCATCTACAAAATCAAGCTATTCTTTTAACATCAGACTATAATTATCTAGTCGTATCCAATCTTCAATCCTTCCTAAGAACTGGTGGGTGCAACATCAAAATGCAGAAATTACTAGTGAACTCGCTGGTGGGATGGATGTGACTGTAAGCGAAGAGGGACAGTTGAAACTAGCTGATGATTATCCAGACTGTCTTAATAAATCGATATTACGTTTTGAAGATCAGGCTAGTCTTGTTTACGGCTCTGTTCGAGCAATTACCAGTGAGCAAATCAATGAGATTTTTGGTGAGTTCTTCTTTATCGGTATCTTCCTTTTTATTATTTTTATGGTTGGTGCAGTATTAATTATCCACTATAAACAAATCTCTGAGGGATATGAAGATCACGAACGCTTTATCATCTTGAAAAGGGTAGGTCCTGATCAAAAGCAGATCAAGCAAACCATTAACAAGCAAATCTTGACCGTTTTCTTTCTTCCTGTAATTTTTGCCTTCCTCCATTTGGCCTTTTCTTATCATATGCTTAGTTTGATTCTCAAGGTCATTGAAGTAGTTGATGCGACCATGATGTTAACGATAATCTTACCTATCTGTTAAATTGATAGATTTCTCCAGAGAAAGACTGTAAAATTTTTGATATAATGTTAAGGATAGACTGACGGATGCTTAAAGGATAATTTTCAAAAACATAACAGGTGAGAATTAAAAATATGTAAGATTGAACAGAAGTCTCTCTGCCATCATCCATGCAGAAACAAGATTATATGAAATAAAAGGAGTAACCAATGACCGGAAATTATTCAACACGTGAATACCGTGAGAAATTATATGATGATCTTCATGTTCGATTAAGAGATATAGTGATTTTGATGTGTGCGATTTTTATTGCCTCTATCGGTCTAAATATGAATTCAACAGCTGTCATTATTGGAGCCATGCTGATTTCCCCTCTTATGACACCGATTGTTGGACTCGGATTTGGTTTAGCTATTTTTGATACCCGTTTAATCAAGCAATCTCTAGAGGTTTTATTTACTCAAGTATTGGTCAGCTTGCTTGTCTCGACTCTGTATTTCTGGATTTCTCCCTTATCTTATGCAAGTAGCGAACTGATTGCACGAACCTCTCCAACCATTTGGGATGTTCTTATTGCTATTGCTGGTGGGATAGCAGGTGTAATTGGGTCAAGGAAAAAAGAAGCAAACAATATCGTGCCAGGAGTAGCCATTGCAACAGCTCTGATGCCACCTATCTGTACTGCAGGATATGGTTTAGCTAACGGAAATGTACGATTTTTATTTGGGGCTCTCTATCTTTTCTTGATCAACTGTGTCTTTATCATGCTAGCCAACATTGTTGGAACAAGAATTATGATGAGAAAATCTCCCTTAAGTTCATTTAAAGAGCTAAACATTAAAATGAGAATTGGGTTAATCTCCTTGATTGTATTATTGGTTCTTCCAGCCAGTTATTCAGCAGTCACTCTGACGATGGATCAAGCACGAAAAGAAGGGATCAAACAGTTTGTAGCAAAAGAGTTCGCGAATCACACGGTCATTAATCAAGTCTACAAGTCAAGAAATAATGAATTGGTCTTAACGGTTGTTGGAGATCCGATTTCAGAAGAAGAATTAGAGACGCTCCATCTAAAACAAGCCTCTTACGGTATTCAATCTGTTCAATTAAAAGTCAATCAAGTCCATAATTCGACAAAGTTAGATAGTGAGATGACCAAGGAATTTTATGAAAACATTAACAAGTATATCGATCAAAAACTCTCTGAAAAAGATTCACAAAAAGATCTCGTAAAAGAAAATGAAGCAGACAAGGATTGAGGATAGTCAACTTATCTAACTCATGGAAGCAAATTTTGGGAGGATATCCTATATCCAACAGTTAGTGGATAGAAAGGATTGTTGATGAGGATACCATTTGTGGTGGTTTAACCAATCACTACTAGCTCAGGTTAAATAAAATATAAAAAGCAACAGCTGAAATAGTTGTTGCTTTTTCTGGCTCTGAAAAATGTTTCTCAGACTGTGATTGTTTTATCTCTCAACGCGTGATTTGTTGGCGATATCAGCTAGGATAGCTTGAACAAAGTCATCAACTGAGACAGTTTGTGTTTCTTTTTGGCCATAGCGACGAACATTGACTGTTCCGTCTTCCATTTCCTTGTCCCCAACGATCAATTGGTAAGGAATCTTGCTTGTTTGTGAAGCACGGATCTTGAACTGCATTTTTTCATTGCGCTCATCCACATCAGCACGAACTCCACGGTCACGGAGTTTCTTAGCAACTTCCCATGCGTAGTCCACGTGTTTTTCGTTAGAAACGGGGATGAGGGTTACTTGATGTGGTGCAAGCCATGTTGGGAAGGCACCCTTGTAGTTTTCAATCAAGATAGCTGTGAAGCGTTCCATAGTTGAGATTACACCACGGTGGATCATAACTGGACGGTGCTCTTCACCATCAGCTCCAATGTATTTGAGGTCGAAACGTTCTGGCAACAAGAAGTCAAGCTGGATAGTCGAAAGGGTTTCTTCTTTTCCAAGGGCAGTCTTCACTTGGATATCGAGTTTCGGACCATAGAAGGCAGCTTCTCCCTCAGCTTCAAAGTAGTCCACGCCCATTTCATCAAGCGCTGCACGAAGCATGGTTTGGGCATTTTCCCACATCTCATCGTTGTCAAAGTACTTGTGAGTATCTTGAGGGTCACGAAGAGAGAGACGGAAGCGGTATTCAGTTAAGTTAAAGTCTTCATAAACATCGATAATCAACTGAAGGGCACGTTGGAATTCTTCTTGGATTTGTTCAGGAGTTACAAAGAGGTGACCGTCGTTGAGAGACATTTCACGCACACGTTGAAGACCTGTTAGGGCACCAGATTTTTCGTAACGGTGCATCATACCGATTTCAGCGATACGGATTGGCAATTCGCGGTAGGAGTGAACATGGTGTTTGTAGACTTGGATGTGGTGTGGGCAGTTCATTGGACGAAGGACAAACTCTTCACCGTCCCCCATGTCCATAGTTGGGAACATATCTTCACGGTAGTGATCCCAGTGACCAGAAGTTTTATAGAGTTCCACTGAGGCAATTGGTGGAGTGTAAACATGTTGGTAGCCTGCAGCGATTTCCTTGTCGACAATGTAGCGTTCCAATTCACGACGGATAGTCGCACCATTTGGCAACCAGAATGGAAGTCCTTGACCAACATCTTGTGAAATCATGAAGAGGTCAAGCTCTTTACCAAGTTTACGGTGGTCACGTTCTTTAGCTTCTTCGCGCATTTGAAGGTAGTTCTTCAAGTCTTTCTTGTCAAACCAAGCTGTACCGTAGATCCGTTGCATCATCGCATTGTCGCTATTTCCACGCCAGTAAGCACCTGCTACATGGAGCAGGTGGAAGATTTGGATACGGCCTGTTGAAGGCACGTGTGGGCCACGGCAGAGGTCTACGTACTCACCTTGACGGTAAATCGTCAAACCACCCTCGTCTTCAGAGTGCTCTTCAATCAATTCCAACTTGTAAGGGTCGTTCTTGAAGATTTCACGCGCTTCATCTTTAGTCACTTCTTCACGAATAGATGGGAAGTTTTCTTTGACGATTTTTTTCATTTCTTCTTCGATACGAGGCAGGTCTTCGTTAGAGATTTGACCAGCAGTATTGTCCGTATCATAGTAGAAGCCATCCTCGATAGCTGGACCAACACCCAAGTGAATATCTGGGAAAAGGCGACGAGCTGCTTGGGCGAACAAGTGAGCAGCTGAGTGACGCAAGATTGGAAGGGCATCTTCGTGATCAGGTGTCACGATTTCGATAGAGCCATCTTCAGTGATAGCACGAGTCGTATCGATGAGTTTGCCGTTGAATTTACCAGCAAGAGCTTTTTTAGCTAGGGAATTGCTGATAGATTGGGCAATTTCAAAAGTAGTTACGCCAGATTCGAATTCACGAACAGCGCCATCTGGGAAAGTAATCTTAATCATGGTTTTCTCCTTAAAAATTTATCATATTTTATAACTGAGGTTTGAAGAACTGGAAAACTAGCTATCAACAAAGAATGATAACAATCGATTTGCTAAATCAATTTCATTTTAACTTTTTCAGTCTGAAAATAAAGAAAAGAGTAGAAATACATAGATAGCATACCAAAGAAAGGATTAGAGACAAGTATTGTTCATCAGTCATCTCACCTTCCATGTAAATCCTTAGTGGATAGTTTCTTATAGCATTAACCAAATAAATACCAGCAGTTAGGCTTAGAAAATATCCTGATAGGATGAGTTTCTTTTTCTTAAAAAACATTAAGATACTAAGGAAAGGAGCAAGAAATGGTAAAAGAGGAACAAATGCAAAAAATGAAAAGACAACAATGTACTCCAATCCCCATAGACTGAGAGTTTTCATTAGCCATACATAGACTATAAGGAAGGCACAAGGAATCACCCAAGACAATGATTTATTCATATCAACCTCCATCTTCTTTTCTTAGCTATGTTTCATTTAACCTGGCAATATCTCTATTCTCCAAACAAAAAACGACATCCTCGAAAGGACGTCGCAACGTGGTTCCACCTTCATTTATGTTCCTCAAAAAAGAGGGACACCTCTGATTGGCTTTAACGTGGCCACCGTTTTATGTTTTCATAAAAGTCAGTAGAGTAGTATCAGTTTAGACTCTCTATGCGTTTCCAGCAACCACGCACTCTCTAGTAGAAAGGGACTAAGTGACTTGTCTCTATGCATTATTATAGCATGATTGCGAGAATTTTCAAGGATTTTGTGAAAGTTTTTTATTTTTTCCGTGCTGGAGCATATATTTAATACCTGAACCTGAAGCCATACCAAGTAGGGCAAAGAGTTCATAAGCTAGGAAATAAACGAGAATGAATTCATTGAAAGTAATGATGGTAAAGCAATAGAGAAGAGCAATACCAAGCAGCCACCACAGTGAGAATTGGAAACGGTAGCTATAAAGAAGGGATACGATAAAGGTTGCCAAAGGTGAAAAGAGGATAATGTTATAAATGTAGAGCCCTTTCAGCGTATAAGGATCAGATATCAGCAGCAAAAGCAACTCATAGAGGGGCCAGTAAAAGAAGAAAATGACAAGGCAGTATGGAATATACTTAAGATATTTCCGCATGGCAATAGTCCTCCAATCTGCAAAAATTGAGAGATGTTGAAGACCACATGATCCTAAATGAAGGGGAACTCTCTACCTATATTATAGCACGATTTGGAAGCTCTTACAATTGAATCCAGTGATCAGTGATAGTGATTTTTTGCAGTGTTTTCTGCTATAATACTAGCAGAAGAAGTAAGAGGAAATGAGGAGAAAGAATGACGAAAATAGCAGTTCTTTCAGACATACATGGGAATACAAGCGCCTTGGAAGCTGTACTGGCTGATGCTAAAGCGACAGAGGTAGACGAGTACTGGCTTTTGGGAGATGTTCTTATGCCTGGAACAGGACGTAGAAGGATTTTGAACCTCTTGGCTGATTTGCCCATCACAGTAAGAGTTCTGGGTAATTGGGAGGATAGTCTCTGGCGTGGTTTGCATCGCAAGCTAGATCTAACAAAAGCTAGTCATCGTTATCTCCTGCGCCAATGCCAGTATATCTTAGAAGAGATTAGCCCTGAAGAAATCAAAGATCTCCACAATCAACCCATGCAAGTTCATCGTCAGTTTGGTGATTTGACAGTAGGAATCACTCACCATCTCCCTGATAAAAATTGGGGTAGAGAGTTGATTCATACGGGAAAACAAGAAGATTTTGATAGATTGGTGACGGAGCCGCATGCCTCTATCGCAGTATATGGGCATATCCACCAACAGTTGCTTCGCTATGGAAGTGACGGACAGTTGATTCTTAATCCAGGATCAATTGGGCAACCCTTCTTTTTAGATGCGAGGTTGCGTAAGGACTTGCGTGCCCAGTATATGATCTTAGAGATTGATGAAGCAGGTTTGGCTGATGTTGATTTTCGTCGAGTGGATTATGATGTAGAAGCCGAATTGCAGTTGGCTAAGGATGTAAAGCTCCCCTATTTCCAAATCTACTATGAAAGTTTGGTAAATGGGATTCACCATACTCATAATCAGGAACTTCTGTATGAAATTGCTCAAGAACAGGGGCATGATGCCGAGTTGGATGCATGGTTGGATAGTGGTAATGATTGACATTACAACGTAAAAGGGTATAATGGGTATCAGATAGGATGTGAAAGGAGAAGAAGATGCAAATTTCAAGTCGATTTACGATTGCGACTCATATGTTAATCATTATTGCCATCAAGAGTCAAGAGAGCAAGGTAACCAGTGATTTTCTCGCAGCCAGTGTTGGGGTCAATCCGGTCATTATTCGCAAAACATTGTCCCAACTCAAAAAAGCTGAACTGATATCAGTTGCGCGTGGGACGGGCGGTACCGAGATTCTCAAAGACTTACAAGATATTAGTCTTTTTGATGTTTATCAGGCAGTCGAATGTTTAGGAAAATCTGGTAAACTCTTTAGTTTCCATGACAATCCCAACCCCAACTGTCCAGTAGGGGCCAATATTCATGAAGTTTTAGATCAAAAATTGCTAGATATCCAAGAAGCGATGGAAAACCAGCTTCGTCAGACGAGTCTGGCTCAGGTTGTGGCAGATGCTCAGGATAAAATGACAAAGTAAGAGGGCTAGAGTCCTCTTTTTCTATTGCTATAATTATGGTACAATGTAGTCATCAAAGGAGAAAACTATGTACTTTATTACAGGATTTTTCGTCCTACTTTTTCTGATTTCATTTTTTAGGGACAATCGCAGTCTCTGGAATCCGGCTCTCTTGCTTTTATCTCTGCTCTTTTCTTACCTGTCTATTGCCAATCTTTTTTATGAAGCTGGGCAAGAAGAAGTGCACATGATTTTATTTGCAGTGATTTTTTTCTTGCTTCCATTTTTAGTTTTTCTAAGTGGCTTTTTCCTTATTTATAACGGATTTGTGTTATTGAAGAAAGAAGGGAAATCCAAGGCAAATTATTTGTCTCTGGGACTAGGGTGTGTGATTCTGTTCTTTTTTGTGATCATGGCAATCCGAATGAGCGATACCAATGGTTTGTTCTACACCAATCATCTAGTGAATATTTTCTTTTTCTTTCTGATCTATTCGTATTTGATTTTTGGCTTTGCCTTTGCAGGATTTCTACTTTATTCTATTCTGTATCTTTTTATTCCTAAGAAAAAACATTATGATTTTATTATTATTCACGGAGCAGGCTTGTTGAATGGAGAAAAAGTAACTCCCTTGCTCAAGAGCCGCATTGACAAGGCAGTAGAAGCTTATCACCAGTCTCTCAATCCCAATGATAAAATCATCGCAAGTGGTGGTCGAGGTGGGGATGAGAAGATTTCCGAAGCTCAGGCAATTTGTAATTATTTGATGGAAGAGACGGATGTTCCGAGAGAAGCCATTCTCCTAGAGGAAGACTCGACGACGACTTATGAGAATCTTCTCTTCTCAAAAGAATTGGGAGAGAAGCTGGTGACCAGTCCACGTTTTCTCTTTGTGACCAATGATTACCATGTTTTTCGTACCAGTACCTATGCTCGCCGTATTGGGATGAAGGGAGATGGTCTTGGTTGCCGTACAGCCGCCTACTATATCCCATCGGCCTTTATTAGAGAATATATTGCTCTATGTGTGAAGATGAGATGGCTTTTTATCGCCTTCTATACTTTATTAATTTTAGCTCTGATTTTCTCCTATAGAGGTGTTCTATGGTAATATGTAAAATTCATATTGTAATTCTTGTTAGAATCTCTAAAAGATCTTGTAGTAACCCTAAGGGAAAAATTGTCACTAGTAATGAAAGAGCAGGGTAAGTGATTGTGAGTGCGGTTTTTGGAACGGCTTCATGATTGCTCGTCAATAAATTGAACAATTTCTAACCTAGTTGCAGATTTTCAGAGAGAGTCAAAAATAGGCAACTGAATATGAGTAGACTAGAATTTTACAGTCAACAACAAATAAAAATGTGAACAGCAACAGAGGTTCACATTTTCTTTTTGGTCTATGGCAAAATGGCTTTTAGTTCCTTCAGGATAGTTTGCAAGGTTACGATCGCTTGTTCTCCTTGTTGTGGTTGGTAGAGTAGTTGGAAATACTTGCGAATAGTTTCTTCAAATTGCTTAGGGAGGAGAGTACAATGGGCCTTTGCGTACTCCAACATTCGTTTTTCACCAGGATGGGTTTGCTCATTGAGCGCAAATAACAAGTCAAAGTAGGAAGCAAAAAATTCACTCGTACGATGATTCATACTGAGAAGATCTTGGCGTTTGATAGCTTTTTCTATTTGGTGAGAGAAGGCAGGCATGGCTTGTTCTAGTAAAAGGAGTTGCCTTTCAATGATATGCTTTTTGAGTTCCTGTGGATAGGGAATCTGGTAAGTTCTTTGGAGCGAAGCATAGTGTCCATTCGGATCGTATAGAATCTTGCTGTGGAGTAAATTGTGCCACATACAGGTTGTATAAGAGTTTTGGGCTTGATGCTGAAAAACAGTTGAGTTTAGTTCTTGTTCAAACGACTCCAGCGAACGATAAATCAACTCGATTTCGATACCGTTGTTTAGTACACAGTCGTCCTCTAATTCCCAAAACTGGTTTCCAATTTCCATATAGGAGCAATAGTTGCTAAGAATGATTTGACGAGTTTTTTCGTCAATAGGTGAGTTAAGATAGACATAGACATCATAGTCAGAATTTTGATCGTAGTCTTGTCCTGCACGAGAACCACCAAGAGCGATAGCTTCTACTTGCTCCAGTTGAGAGAATTCTTTGTAAAGTTCTTGAATCATTACTTTTCTCCTTTTTATTTTACGATTTTAAATGTGTTGTTAATTCTAATAAATTACCTTCGGGATCAGATACAACTGCTTCATAGTACCCATCACCAGTTGTTCTTGGACCGGATTGAATAGAAAAACCATCTTCTTCAAAGCGTTTTGCAAATGTATCAACATCCACTTTGTCTCCTACAGCAATAGCTAAATGGTAAAATCCAAAACTATTTTTATTCTTTTCTACAATATCTGGGCGATGACAAAGTTCTAGACGTGCACCATTTTTAAAATTCAAAAAGTAAGATGAGAATTCCGTTTTAGGATTATAATATTTTTTCGTTGCAACGGCATTAAAGTATTTCTCATAAAAAGATTTCATTTTTTCTAAGTCATTTACCCAAACACCTACGTGTTCAATAGAGATTGTCATTGTGTTATCCTTTCTTGTTAAATTATAGTTATCTTTGATAAAATATCAAACGATAAGATAAAATGGAATAAAGAGTGAAGTCAATACATCCGAAGTGCTTTTTTCAATTTTTCCCTTTGTAGAAAAAATGTTCTATCGAGTATCTTCTTTGAACCATAAAAAGCAAAGAAATCACGATAATGTCCACGACAATAAAATCTTAAAGGGAACTAGTACTTGTTCAAGAGTATAGTGGTATTTCCCGTCAGATTGATAATCCTTTTCCTAGATATTAGCAGATACCGCCAATGCTATTTTTCTATCTTCTAATTTATCTCCTCCATTTTTTACCATAGAACCAACCACAAATTAATACAGCGTCTATCCATTTTTTTAATAACGACGGACTAGAAGAATTAAATATAGGAGATTGAAAAACTAAGTTTTAATGTGATTCAACTAATGTTTACTCTCTTTATATAATTCGTGAATTGTATATTCTTCTGTAGATTTCCTCACTCCAAGGTATATTAATAATTGAATGATCCATTTATATTTTCCACTAATTATTGACATGGTATAGCCAAAACCACTTTTTCTAGGTGAAATACCTATTTTTCCACCGATTCATAAGCTAATTGACTGTTAAAAAGTTCTTATCAATATTTTTCTACACTATTAATTATTTTCAGCCCACTCATGCATGATAAACATTAGGAATAGAAAGAACAAAAGATAGAACGGATAAACTGAAATATTGGTGACATCACTTAGGATTCCAAAAAGCTTTGGCATAAAGGCGGAGCCGATATAGGCAGAAGCCATCTGAATGCCGATTAAACTCTGACTATTTTCTCTTCCAAAACGCTCTGGAGTAGAATGGATAATGCTCGGATAAATCGGTGCACAACCAAGACCAACAGTAGCAAGTCCTATTAAGGCAATTGTATAATGAAAGCTAAAGGTAAGGAGAATCAGACCTATGAAAATTACAATGAACCCTAAGCGAATCATATTTTTATCTTCAAGTTTTTCTGCAATAAAACCAGAAATTGCTCTGCCACCAGTGATTCCTATGTAAAATATTGAAGCAAAGGATGTTGCCGTTTCTGCTGGAATATCTTTGACCACATTCAACCAACTAGCTGCCCAAAGTCCGGTCGTCTGTTCAAGAGCACAGTATCCAAAAAAACAAAGCAAAATTTGAGGGGCGCCTTGAAGTTTTAAGGCTTGAGAAATTGAAAGAATATCTCTATTATATTCTAACTTCATCCCTTGTTCTTTTGCAGTCCATAGGGGTAAAGAAATAAATATAATAGTTGTTAGTATAACCTGTATGATTCCAATGATTCTGTAACCGACAGGCCAGTCGTAACCACTTGACAAAATCATTCCCATGATATAAGGACCGATAGAAGCCCCCATCCCCCACATACAATGTAGCCAAGATAGATGCTTAGAAGAAAAATGCAATGCTACATAGTTATTCAGTGCGCTATCAACTGCTCCTGCACCAAGACCATAGGGGATAGCCCATAGGCACAGTTGCCAATATTCTTGACAAAAAGAAAAACCAAATAAGGATAAAGCAGTTAGCCCTACCGAAACTGCCGTCACTCTAGCTGTAGAAAATTTATGAATTACTCTATCTGCATTTAAAGAAGAAATTATTGTACAAACAGAAATAATCAGAAAGATGGAGCCTGCCCCGCTAATAGTTGAATTTAAGCTACGATACATATTTGGCCAAGCGCTTCCTAAAATAGCATCAGGTAAGCCTAAACTAATAAAGGCCAGATAGATAACCGCTAACAACAACGAAATCATTTAGCTCTCCTTGTTAGATTGTTCTTCTTTTGATTTCTAGAATCTTGTTTTTTCCAATTGATTGAACTCCGTTCAGTATGAATGGGTCTATCTCAGTCAATCTTTCAAGGATTGGGTGGAATTCTTTAGGAAGACAGGTGTCAGAAATTTTTATATTTTCTTGTAAAGATGGACAATAATATGCAATAGCATCCGGAGCAATGACTGATGTTAATGCTGTTATCTGATTTAACAAAAGAAATGTGAAGTCATTTGAACGTGATTGGCGATCTGCAGGTTTATGTCCATTCATGAGATAGCCGACTTCCCCTGCAAAACCATTTCTTCCACGATGCAATCTTTTATTGATGATAATACCAGAACCGGCAAAATCTGTATCTGGCTGATAAAGAAGGGCCAATGTTCTAAATTCTGGGTGAATACTACAATAACCAAGAGAGGCAACATTAACATCATTCTCTAAAACAATGGGGATCGTTGTAAGGGATGAAAGTGACGTTAGAAGATTTTTTTGATTGATCTGTTCAAAATCAGAATAGATAATTTCTCCTTGCTCTCCAATAATACCAGGAAAACTAAGTACTAATACCTGAATCAGTGGATCACTAGTAATTAGTTTTGGGAACTATATACCAGTTTACACCACCAACAACATATTGTATTTATGAGAATATCAAAAAAGGCGACTTCCAAACGGAAATCGTCTTTTAATAATGTCTAAATTCTTCATAATGTTCACTCATATATTCTGCCAACCATTCCATACCATAGGCTATCTCAAATACTTCC
>NZ_NCUX01000027.1:0-117928 GCF_002096615.1 Streptococcus oralis subsp. dentisani | reverse complement strand
AATTGAAAAGGCGACTTCCAAAACGGAAATCGTCTTTTTTGATATTCTCATAAATACAATATGTTGTTGGTGGTGTAAACTGGTATATAGTTCCCTTAGTTTTTTTACTACATTGTGAATTTCATCTAATGTCCCTGTGGGACTTACTAAAATGTGTTCATAAACTGAATGGCCTCCCAGATTAAATGAGTTTGCACGTATTCTGTATTGAGAAAAGATGTGACTAAGAATAATAGTTCCAATATGGATATGATCTTCTCTTAATTGATACAATTTTGACTTTCTACCACCAGTTGAACAGGCATTCCCTACAAATTCAATTTCTTCACTATTCTCTAATATTTGTAAGATATTGGTAGTTCCCGCCAGAGAAATTCCTGTTTGAATGGATAACTGATTCTTGGTCCATGTTCCTCCTTGATAAAAACAGGATCGTACTTTGTGAATATTTTCTTGCTTTAAATCAATTATTTTTGCCAATTCTCTACCTTTCGACACGCTTTGTCAAAAGTATTGTAGCATATTATATTTTTGTTTGCAATAAGATATTTTTAAAAACCTTAGTTTCGCTTTCCTAATTTTAGGAGTGGTCCTCTCTTGTAGGAAAGGATAATGCTGTTTTTGATTTATGGTATCAATGTGCTTATGAAATTTTTCATTCTTAGTTTTGGGATGAGTGGTACAGATTTTTACGAGCATTTTATTATGATGGCAACTGGATGCAGTCTGCACTTGTATTATTTAGGACAAGTGGTATAATTAGTTATACAAATCATACTTAAAGGAGGTGGTGGTTGTGAAAGCACCAAAAGGTAAATATGCTTGGACAGCTACAGTTGGAGAAAAAGGTCAGATAGTAATACCAAAACAGGCGCGCGATGTTTTTAATATCAAACCGGGTGATACGATTCTGCTCCTTGGTGATGAAAAGCGTGGAATTGCCATACCGCCGAAGGGAGCCTTTGCTCACTTGATGGAAATTGCTTTTGAAGAGAAAGAGGATGAATGATATGGGATGTGTTCTGGAGATAAATAATCTGACAAAAAAATATTCGGCTTTTGAACTAAAATCGATTAGCTTTCAGATTAAGGCCGGTGAGGTTATGGGATTTATCGGCAGGAATGGAGCAGGTAAGACTACAGCACTTAAATCCATTCTCAATCTTGTCCACCCTGATGCAGGGAATGTCCGTATTCTTGGAATGGATTATCTGGATAACGAAGATGAAATCAAACAACGAATTGGTTATGCAGTGGGAGGAACCAATTATTATAAAAGAAAAAAATTAAAGGATATTGTCGCCATTACTCGTATTTTTTATGATAACTGGGATGATGAATCCTATCGTCATTATCTTGATGCATTTAAACTTGATGAAAATAAGAAAATTATGGAACTGTCTGAGGGGATGAAAGTAAAATTCTACCTTACTTTAGCTCTTTCTCATCAGGCTAGGCTTTTGATTTTGGATGAGCCAACAAGCGGCCTTGACCCAGTATCTAGAGATGAGATGAATGAGATTTTCCGAAAACTCGCTGAAAAAGGTGTGGCAATCTTGTTTTCTACTCATATTACTAGTGATTTGGAGAAATGTGCAGATACGATTACTTACATCAAAAATGGAAAATTGCTTTTATCGACCAATAAAGAAGACTTTATTCGCCATTTCACAGGGGAAATAGGTGGTGCGCCAACACTGGAAGACATTATGGTGCATATCGAAAAAGAAGAGGTGAATTTGTGATGAGAAAACTTCTCTATAAAGAAATGAGATTGTCAGCAAATCCTTTGAGTTATTGGTTTATAACTTTTTCAGCTATAACGATGATTCCAAGGTATCCTATTCTTGTAGGTTCCTTTTTTATCTGTCTGGGTATATTTTATACCTACCAGCAGGTTCGGGAATGCGATGATATTACCTATACGGTCATGTTGCCGGTCAGGAAACAGGATGTGGTGACAGCTAAGTATCTATTTGTATTGCTCATCGAATTAGTGGCATTTATCTTATGCGCATTGCTAACGATTATTAGGATGAAAACATTGGGGGATGCCGCTCCTTATGTTACCAATCAATTGATGAATGCAAATGCGGCTTATCTTGGATATATAATGCTTGTATTTGCAACTTTTAACAGTGTTTTTCTTGCAGGCTTTTTTAAAACAGCTTATAAGATTGGGAAGCCTTTTATCTTATTCTGCGTAGTTGGAACTATCATAATACTTATGGGAGAAGTGTTACATCACATTCCCGGCTTAGAAAGCCTAAATGATCCTGCAAATTTAAGCATACCACAGGTTGTGATATTGCTGATTGGTATTGTTATGTTCAAGTTATGTACCTGGTTTTCTTATCAAAAAGCAGTCAAGGATTTCGAAAAACTTGATTTATGATCGTTAGGGGAATTATGAATTAGATAATCTGTGAAATGTCTGAGTGTTAATCATTTTCGGTTGGCACATGGAGTACTTATTTTTACTTTTTTGACAAAATAATATTCTAGCAGTAGAATATATAAAGAAAAATAAATATCAGAGGAGGAAGTTGCCCATGGTTTTTGACTTTAAGAAAGAATTTAAGGAGTTTTATCCAACTAAGACAAATCCGATGATTGTTAAGATTCCCAAAATGAATTTTTTAGCAGTTCGAGGTAAAGGAAATCCTAATGAAGAAGGTGGCGAGTATAAGCAAGCCATTAACTTACTTTACCCACTTGCCTATACTATCAAAATGAGTAAAAAAACAGATTACCGAATGAATGGCTACTTTGATTTTGTTGTGCCACCATTAGAAGGTTTTTGGTGGCAGGAAGGTATTAAAGGTGTTGATTATGAACGTAAAAGCGATTTTCAATTTATCTCTCTCCTTCGTCTGCCGGATTTCGTAAGTAAAGAAAATTTTGACTGGGCTATCCATCAAGCGAAAACTAAGAAAAAAATGGATTTTTCCAACGTGGAATACTTTACTTATGACGAAGGTCTATGTGTTCAATGTTTGCATGTCGGCTCTTATAATGATGAGCCTATAACAGTTGAACGAATGCATGCTTATATGGAAAATGAAGGCTATCAACTGGATATTACAGATGAACGTATGCACCATGAAATCTATATCAGCGATTTTCGTAAAACAGAGCCTGCCAAACTGAAAACTATTCTCAGACATCCGATTAAAAAGAGATAGGGAGAATAAAAATGGTTATCAAGACATCCTTAACAGAGGAGTTAATCCTCGGTATATTGGCAGAGCAACCGCATCATGGCTATCAGATTGAAAAACTTATTGTTGATAGAGGCATGAGAAAATGGACAGACGTAGGTTTTTCTTCAATTTATTATGTACTTGAAAAATTGGAGAAGAAAGGTCTGGCAAAGAGTGTACCGGCAAAGGGAAAAGATAAAAAAGAGTACAGCATTACAAAGCTGGGGTTAACAATTTTAATTGAAAAAACACGTCAGCGATTAGTAGAACGACAGCCGGCGAACTCACATTTTATGACTGCGTTGGCAAATAGTCAGAATATGTCCTCTAAAGAATTATTGCAGGCTCTTACGGAACGAAAATATATTTTGGAAAAGGATTTGCAAGTCTTGAAGAATCAACAAGCAGGAGGACGTAGCCTGCCAAGGTCTGCCAAACAGTTATTCAGTTTGGGTTTAACCATGCTCCAAGCAGAGCTAAATTGGTTAGAGTCTGAAATTCAAACTTTACAATCACAGTGAAATCCAAAAAAATTTTCAGAGGAGATGGTATATGAAGTTGGATATAAAACCGTTCATAGGATAGCATTGTGAATCTACCGCAACAGGAACTTTCTTGAATCAGCTTGGTGTTGAATTAAGTGAGCCGATGTTATTTGGTTTGGGAGAAGGTCTGGGATTTACTCTTTGGAATATGAAATCCATGAATATGCCGTTTATAGGCGGGAGAATTAAATCTGATTTAGAGATATTTTAATAATTGATAATTACAGATTAAAATTTGGAGAGGACGTGAGATTACAATGTGTAAAGAATGTTATGTTGATCAAAGTAGAGTGACGCCACTTTTAAACCCCTTGGAATGCTTAAAAAATCATACACAATATATTTGCGGAACTTGTGGTCGGTGTATTTGTATCGAGTACGATCCAAATCGTGGATTGCAACGGTGGAATTTTCCGTTTAAGTCATTAGAAATTGCAAAGCTATATTTAAGAACTGCCGATTACACAGAAAAAAAGCCATGTGGTATTTATGAATTAAAAAGTGAGAATGGTAGAATTTCTTATAAAATTTTTGCTAGCAATGAAGATTTGAAGTTATATCTAAAAAAGAATAAAGGAAAAATTTGTGAAAAAATGGCGTCTGTTTTTTCAGTTGAAGAATATCAGGAATTTCCCAACACACAGGTAAGAAGATTGACCTCTGGTGAAATACAAAAATATATGTCAGAAAGATAAAAAAGATTATGGAAGTGATTCGGTGGAAAACTTTAGTTATCTATATACATGGTAAGGGTGGAAATATAGAGGAGACAAATCATTATCAATCTATTTTTAGAGAAAATGACGTTATCGGTTTTAACTATAAATCACAAACTCCTTGGGAAGCGGAGATAGAATTTCCAATACTATATGATAGGTGTGCTAAATCGTATGACTCTGTTATTTTAATTGCAAATAGCATCGGTGCTTACTTTGCAATGCTATCTTTGGTTGAAAAGAATATTTCTCAGGCCTTATTTATTTCCCCTATTGTAGATATGGAGAAACTGATAATGGATATGATGAAGTGGTTAAATATTACAGAAGATGAGT
Organism: Streptococcus oralis subsp. dentisani; assembly: GCF_002096615.1. Lineage (GTDB taxonomy): Bacteria > Bacillota > Bacilli > Lactobacillales > Streptococcaceae > Streptococcus > Streptococcus oralis_U. The sequence continues at coordinate 113,128 of NZ_NCUX01000027.1, read as the reverse complement.
TAAAAAGTAAGAAAGAGGTTGAAACAGAATTTGGTGAAACATTATCTTGGGAGTATTTATCTTATGTGAAAAATCATCCCATTAGGTGGAATGTTCCCACTTCTATTTTATATGGTGAAAAAGATAATTTAACTTTTCAAGAAACCATAACGAAGTTTGCAGAGCAAATTGGAGCAACTCTTACAATCATGAAGAATGGAGAGCATTGGTTTCATACAGATAAGCAATTAAAATTTTTAGACACATGGGTTAAAAAATCAACTTAATAAATTCGTATTAATTTTTGATAACAAGAGGTAAAAATTATGAAAACAATATATAAAGAAGATATCGTACAGGGGTTAACAGAACTTGGCCTGAAACAAGGGGATGTTGTCATTGTCCATACATCTTTAAAAAGTATGGGCTATGTATGTGGCGGAGCACAGGCTGTGATAGAAGCTCTAATTGAAGTCGTTACTTCTGAAGGTACCATTGTGATGCCGACACAGTCATGGAAAAATCTAGATCCGAAAACAGGTGTGCACTGGAATGCAGAGGAGTCAGACTGGGATAAAATTAGAGAGAATTGGCCAGCATATGATAAACAGATAACGCCAACAAATACGATGGGAGCTGTTGCAGAAATGTTCCGTCAATGGCCGGGGAGCATCAGAACAGATCATCCAGCAAGATCAATTTGTGCATGGGGAAAACATGCTGAATATATTACAGCGGAACATACTCTTTCAAATATATTTGGTGAGGGTTCACCTATCGCAAAACTCTATGAACTTGACGCAAAAGTACTGTTGTTAGGGGTTGGATATGATAAAAACACTTCCATACACTTAGCGGATGTCCGTGCAGAGTACCCTGGGAAACATGACTGTGTTGAGCATAGTGCCATACTTCAAGATGGTGTTCGGATATGGAAAGCGTATAACACCTTATTTGTTGACGGAGAAGATTTTGAGGACATAGGAAGCGCCTTTGAGGGAAATGGCCTTGCAAAGATAGGAAAAATAGGCAATGCCGATTCTAGATTGATGCAACAACGTGAACTAGTAGATTTTGCTGTCTCTTGGATTGAAAAACATCGTAGATGAACTGAATATTAAAACATATATTGCAACAAAATCAGTTAAATGATAGAGTAGTATAGTAGGATTGAGCAAAAATGAGTTAAAATTGACCAGTACACACAAGAAAGTATCTCTACTTATGAAAATATAAAAATGTGAACGAAAAATAGATGTTCACATTTCTTTTTTTATTCTGCTGCTTGTTGCCAACGTTTGGCTAGCATGCGGGATAGACTTGAAATTGCTAGGTTAAAGCTGAAGTAGATGAGGGCGATCAGGATGTAAAGGCTAAAGACCTGCTCTGGTTCGAAATAACGTCCCATGAGAATTTGGCTAGCTCCAAAGAGTTCTTGTAGGGCGATAACAGAGTAGAGGAGACTGGTATCCTTAATCACGGTTACAAACTGAGAAATGATGGCTGGCAGCATTTTGCGGATTGCTTGTGGGAGAATGATGTAGTAGAGGATTTGGGCTGAAGTGAATCCTTGCGACATTCCTGCTTCGTATTGTCCCTTGTCTACGGCATTGAGGCCACCTCGGATAATCTCAGCCAGGGCGGCTGAGGTAAAGAGCGTGAAAGCGGTAATGCCAGCTGGTGTCGACTTCATCTTGAACACCAAAAAGATAGTGAAAATCCAGAGGAGGTTGGGAACGTTACGTACAAACTCGATATAAATGCTGGAGATGAGCCGTAAGACAGGATTTTTCCCATTTCTCATGACGGCTAGCACTGTTCCGATAAGGGTCGAGAGGACGATAGCAATCAGAGAAATGTAGAGGGTCAAGCTGAATCCTTTAAAGATAAAGATTAGGTTATCTGGGGTTAAAACTTCTAAAATAGATTCCATAGTAACCTCCTAAAGTGAATAGGCTTTTTTGTTGGCTTGCTCCATCTTGCGACCAAACTGGGCAACAGGGAAGCATAGGGCAAAGTAGAGAAGAGCAGCACCTAAAAAGGCTGGGATATAGTTTCCGTTGAGAGCCGACCAAGACTTGGTCACAAACATCAAGTCCACTCCAGAGATGATAGCAACGGTAGAGGTATTCTTGATGAGATTGACGATTTGATTGGTCAAAGGTGGGAGAATGATACGGAAGGCCTGAGGCAAAATAATCAAGCGCATGGCACTGATATAGGTAAAACCTTGCGACAAGGCGGCCTCCATCTGACCGCTAGGAATAGACTGAATCCCTGAACGAATAACCTCAGCGATATAAGCGCCGTGATAGAGTCCCACGCAGAGAACAGCTGTCCAATAAATCGGAATCATGATGGTGTGTTCACTGATAAGAGGCAAACCATAAAAGACGATGACAAACTGCACCAAGAGGGGAGTGTTTTGATAAAATTCGACAAAGATACGAGCCAAAACGCGCAAGAATGGGCGTTTACTAGTTGACATGGCCCCAAAGAAGATGCCTAAAACCATGGCGAGGATAAAGGAACCAATCGCTAGGGCAAGTGTGAAGAGGAAACCATTGAAAAATTGTCCAAAATCCTGAAAATAGGCTGTCCAAGATGATAAATCTGTCATGGGGTGTCCTCCTTAATCTGCAGTATGGCTAGATGGTTTGAGCTTGTAACGGTCATAAAGTTTCTGCAAACTACCGTCCTTGGTCCATTTAGTGACCAAGCTATCAAGATAATCGTTGAGCTCGGTGTTTGATTTCTTGGTAACAATACCGTAGTCAGATGGCTTGAAACTATCATCTAGTAGCTCTGTGCGTTTGCTGGTGTAGCCAGACAGGATAGAACGGTCCACGGAAAAGGCATCAATACGGTGAGCGTGAAGGGAAGTAATCAATTCTGGATAGGAACCAAGTTCGACGAATTTAAAGGTTAGACCTTTCTTTTTGCCCAGTTCGGTAATCAAGCGCTGGGTGATGGAACCTTGGGCAACTCCGATGGTTTTACCGTTTAGGTCCTCAATACTTTTGATGTTGGCGGATTTATTGACCAAAAAACCAGAAGCATCCGTGTAGTAGGGACTGGTGAAGTTGTAGAGTTTTTTACGTTCTTCTGTGATGGTAAAGGTCGCGATATCCAAATCGACCTGTTCATTGTCAAGAAGTGGGCCACGGGTTTGAGCGGTAACAGGCACGTAGCGAACCTTGACCTTGAGCTCATCCGCAATCATCTTGGCCAAGTCGGTTTCGATACCAGAATAGGTCCCTGTCTTGGGGTCCTTGTAGCCAAAATTCGGAACGTCTTGTTTGACACCGACAACTAGTTCGCCTCTCTTTTGAATATCTGCGACACTGGTGTCGGCAAGAACTGGCTTAGCTAGGGCAAGGCTGATAAGGCTAATCAATAATGCTGCTAAAAAGAGTTTCTTTTTCATAGGCGCCTCCTTATTTGACTTTGTCACTTTCGTGGTTGATGATTTTGCTGAGGAATTGTTGGGCACGAGGTTCGCTTGGATTGTCAAAAAAGTCATCGACATCTGTCGTATCTACCAAAACTTCCCCGTCAGCCATAAAGATAATACGGTCCGCAACCTCTCGAGCAAATCCCATTTCGTGGGTAACGATGATCATATTCATCCCGTCATGTGCCAGTTTTTGCATAACTGCTAGAACATCTCCGATAGTCTCAGGGTCAAGAGCAGATGTTGGCTCGTCAAAGAGGAGGAGCTCCGGATGCATGGCAAGACCACGAGCGATGGCGATTCGCTGTTTTTGACCACCAGATAGCATAGCTGGATAGGAATCTTTCTTGTCCCACATATTTACAAATTCCAGATATTTTTGGGCTGTTTTTTCAGCTTCTTTTTTATCAATTCCTAGAACTTTAACGGGTGCGAGTGTAACATTTTCTAACACTGTTTTGTGTGGATAAAGGTTAAAATGTTGAAAAACCATGCCGACTTCCTTACGAAGAGGAACTAAATCTTTCTGACTAGCACCTGCTACTTGGTGTCCATTGACTAGGAGACTTCCTTTGTCAACAGCCTCTAAACCATTAATCGTACGGATAAGAGTGGACTTCCCAGAACCAGAAGGTCCAAGCAGGACAACAACTTGTCCTTTTTCAAAACGGAGATTGATGTCGCGGAGTGCGTGGTAGTCTCCGTAATATTTTTCGACGTGTTTAAATTCTACTAAAGCCATGAGAGATCTCCTTTGTGTTAGATTTTATAACGTGATTCTACAACAAAAGAATGTTCTTGTCAAATCATATCTGAAAAAAATTCACTAAAATTTTATAAAAAAGCAATCTGGATAGAGAAAATGCCTAAATCATGTTATAATGAAACGATAGAATTCTTAGAAAGAGTGGATGTTTTTTTGATAACTCCTACTTATGAATGGCAGTTTGCCCCGCAGGTTGAAGATGCGGATTTTACAAAGATAGCCAAGAAGGCTGGACTGGGTCCTGAGGTGGCTCGGTTATTATTTGAAAGAGGGATTCAGGATGAAGAAAGTCTAAAGAAGTTTTTAGAACCTTCTTTAGAGGACTTACATGACCCCTATCTGCTCCATGATATGGACAAGGCAGTGGAACGGATTCGTCAGGCCATTGAAGAAGGGGAAAACATTCTCATCTATGGAGACTACGATGCGGATGGTATGACTTCAGCTTCGATTGTGAAGGAAAGTTTGGAACAGCTTGGCGCCGAGTGCCGAGTTTATCTGCCAAATCGTTTTACCGATGGCTATGGTCCCAATGCCAGTGTTTATAAATACTTTATCGAGCAAGAGGGAATTTCCTTGATTGTGACAGTGGACAATGGGGTTGCAGGTCATGAAGCCATTGAACTAGCTCAGGCTATGGGTGTGGATGTCATTGTGACTGACCACCATTCCATGCCGGAAACCCTTCCTGATGCCTATGCTATTGTTCACCCTGAGCATCCGGATGCGGACTATCCTTTCAAATATTTGGCCGGATGCGGAGTGGCTTTCAAGCTAGCTTGCGCTCTTTTAGAAGAAGTGCAAGTGGAACTACTCGATTTGGTAGCCATCGGAACTATTGCCGATATGGTGAGCCTGACAGATGAAAACCGTATTTTGGTTCAATATGGTCTGGAAATGTTGGGACATACCCAGCGCATTGGACTACAAGAAATGCTAGACATGGCTGGGATTGCTGCGAATGAAGTGACAGAAGAAACGGTTGGTTTCCAGATTGCTCCTCGTTTAAATGCCTTGGGGCGATTGGACGATCCCAATCCTGCCATTGATTTGCTGACTGGGTTTGACGATGAGGAAGCACATGAGATTGCCCTCATGATTCACCAGAAAAATGAAGAACGTAAGGAAATCGTCCAGTCAATCTATGAAGAAGCTAAGACCATGGTGGATCCTGAGAAGAAGGTCCAGGTTTTGGCCAAGGAAGGTTGGAATCCTGGAGTTCTAGGTATCGTGGCTGGTCGTTTGCTGGAAGAACTAGGGCAGACAGTTATCGTTCTTAATATAGAAGAAGGTCGTGCCAAGGGTAGCGCTCGTAGTGTGGAAGCGGTCGATATTTTTGAGGCTTTGGATCCCCATCGAGACCTCTTCATCGCATTCGGTGGCCATGCTGGTGCAGCAGGAATGACGCTGGAAGTGGAGAAACTTTCAGATTTATCTCAGGTTTTGGAAGACTATGTCCGTGAAAAAGGCGCAGATGCTGGTGGTAAGAACAAGTTAAACCTAGATGAAGAGCTGGATTTGGAGACTTTGAGTCTTGAAACGGTCAAGAATTTTGAACGCTTGGCGCCTTTTGGAATGGACAATCAGAAACCTGTCTTTTATATCAAGGATTTTCATGTAGAAAGTGCCCGTACCATGGGAGCAGGCAATGCCCACCTCAAACTAAAGATCTCCAAGGGTGAGGCGAGTTTTGAAGTGGTGGCCTTTGGACAAGGTAGATGGGCGACGGAGTTTGCTCAAACAAAAAATCTTGAATTGGCAGTCACCTTGTCTGTCAATCAATGGAATGGCCAAACTGCCCTCCAGTTGATGATGGTGGATGCGCGTGTGGAAGGTGTTCAACTCTTTAATATTCGTGGAAAAAATGCAGCTTTGCCAGAAGGGGTTCCGGTCTTGGATTTCTCTGGAGAGGTGCCAAAATTGGTGAATAGTGAGGCGGTTGTCGTAAAAACCATTCCTGAGGATATTACCTTGCTGAAGGCCATTTTTCAGGAACAACATTTCTCTGCGGTCTATTTCAAGAACGACATTGACAAGGCCTACTATCTGACAGGTTATGGGACTAGAGAACAGTTTGCCAAATTGTACAAGACCATCTACCAGTTTCCAGAGTTTGATATTCGCTATAAGCTGAAGGATTTAGCAGCTTATCTCAATATCCAACAAATCTTGCTGGTCAAGATGATTCAAGTATTTGAGGAGCTGGACTTTGTGACAATCAAAGATGGTGTTATGACAGTTAATAAAGAAGCGTCGAAAAGGGAGATTAGTGAAAGTCAGATTTACCAAAATCTCAAACAAACTGTAAAAAATCAAGAAATGATGGCGCTGGGTACGGTGCAAGAAATGTATGATTTTTTGATGGAAGAAAACTAGAAGATAGGAAAGAGTTGGGCAACCAGCTCTTTTTTGAAAACAAATCTTCATTTTGAAAATCATCAAAAAAATGGTATAATGGTAGGAAAAGATTCGGCTGAAAGTTTTAGAACTTTTAGAATAAGAGGGTAAACTTACCCTATAATCAAGATGAATTAAGTTTCGGAGGGGAAATGAGTAATATTAGTTTAACAACACTAGGTGGTGTGCGTGAAAACGGAAAAAATATGTACATTGCTGAGATTGGCGATTCGATTTTTGTTTTGGATGCGGGGCTTAAATACCCTGAAAATGAACAACTTGGGGTTGATGTCGTCATTCCCAATATGGACTACCTTTTTGAAAATAGCGACCGTATCGCAGGGGTCTTCTTGACCCACGGGCATGCGGATGCCATTGGTGCCCTGCCTTACCTTTTGGCAGAAGCGAAGGTGCCTGTGTTTGGCTCTGAGTTGACTATCGAGTTGGCAAAACTCTTTGTCAAAGGAAATGATACGGTTAAGAAATTCAATGACTTCCATGTGATTGATGAGGATACAGAAATTGACTTTGGAGGAACTGTAGTTTCCTTCTTCCGTACAACTCACTCCATCCCGGAAAGTTTGGGAGTTGTCTTGAAAACTCCAAAAGGTAGTATTGTTTACACAGGTGACTTCAAGTTTGACCAGACGGCTAGTAAATCCTATGCGACGGATTTTGCCCGTTTGGCAGAAATCGGTCGTGAGGGTGTCTTGGCGCTCCTCAGTGATTCTGCGAATGCGGATAGCAATATCCAGGTGGCGAGTGAGAGTGAAGTTGGAGACGAAATTACCCAGACCATTGCAGACTGGGAAGGTCGTATCATCGTTGCGGCAGTTGCCAGCAACCTCTCTCGTATCCAGCAGGTTTTTGATGCCGCTGCAGATACAGGTCGCCGAGTTGTTCTGACTGGTTTTGATGTTGAAAATATCGTCCGAACAGCGATTCGTCTCAAAAAGTTGTCTTTGGCTAATGAAAGTCTCTTGATTAAACCCAAAGAAATGTCTCGATTTGAAGACCATGAGTTGATTATTCTCGAGACGGGTCGTATGGGTGAGCCTATCAATGGACTTCGTAAGATGTCCATTGGACGTCACCGCTATGTGGAAATCAAAGATGGGGATTTGGTTTATATCGTAACCACTCCGTCTATCGCCAAAGAAGCCGTCATGGCGCGTGTTGAAAACATGATCTACCAAGCTGGTGGTGTGGTGAAACTCATTACCCAGAGCTTGCGAGTATCCGGACACGGGAATGCGCGTGATTTGCAGTTGATGATCAATCTTTTGCAACCAAAATACCTCTTCCCTATCCAAGGGGAGTACCGTGAGTTGGATGCGCATGCCAAGGCTGCTATGGCAGTTGGAATGTTGCCAGAGCGTATCTTCATCCCTAAAAAGGGAACGACCATGTCCTACGAACACGGAGACTTTGTCCCAGCTGGAGCAGTTTCTGCAGGTGATGTCTTGATTGATGGAAATGCTATTGGGGATGTTGGAAATGTCGTCCTTCGTGACCGTAAGGTCTTGTCAGAGGATGGAATCTTTATCGTGGCGATCACTGTCAACCGTCGTGAGAAGAAAATTGTGGCCAAGGCCCGTGTTCATACGCGTGGATTTGTTTATCTCAAGAAGAGCCGCGACATTCTCCGTGAAAGCTCAGAATTGATTAACCAAACGGTAGAAGAGTATCTTCAAGGTGATGATTTTGACTGGGCAGAGCTCAAAGGCAAGGTTCGTGATAATTTGACCAAATATCTCTTTGATCAAACTAAGCGTCGTCCAGCAATCTTGCCAGTCGTGATGGAAGCAAAATAATAAGCAGAATACCTACAGAAAAAGTCGAATTTCGGCTTTTTCTTATAGAATAGTATAAAGGAGAAAACCATGGCAGTTATGAATATTGAGTATTACTCAGAAGTTTTGGATATGGAGTGGGGCGTTACCGTACTCTATCCAGATGCTAGTCGGGTGACTAAACCAGATTGCACAGATATTCCTGTTCTTTATCTTTTGCACGGAATGTCGGGAAATCAAAATAGCTGGCTCAAGCGAACCAATGTCGAGCGTTTGTTGCGTGGAACCAATCTTATTGTCATCATGCCCAATACTAGCAATGGCTGGTACACAGATACCCAGTACGGTTTTAACTACTTTACTGCTCTAGCAGAAGAGTTGCCTCAGGTTATGAAACGTTTCTTCCCCAATATGACCAGCAAGCGAGAAAAGACCTTTATTGCAGGCCTCTCCATGGGTGGCTATGGTTCCTTCAAGCTAGCTCTAGCAACTGATCGTTTTTCTCACGCAGCTAGTTTTTCTGGTGCGCTCAGTTTTCAAGAATTTTCTCCTGAAAGTCAGGAACTGGGATCGCTTGCCTACTGGCGAGGAGTTTTTGGAGAAATCAAAGACTGGACAGCTAGTCCTCATTCGCTTGAAAGCATGGCTGCAAAATCCGATAAAAAGACTAAACTATGGGCTTGGTGTGGAGAGCAAGACTATCTCTACTCTGCCAATAATCTCGCAGTGAAAAACCTCAAAAAACTTGGTTTTGAGGTGACCTATAGTCATAGTCCAGGTAAGCACGAGTGGTACTACTGGGAAAAACGATTGGAGCGTTTTTTAGCTACCTTACCAATTGACTTTGTTTTGGAAGAGCGCTTATCTTAGTTTTAGGTTTCTTTCAGCTTTTCTCAGTAAAATAGAGAATCTATCTTGATCAAGGAGAATGTGATTTCAAGATAGATTCTTATTTTTATGAAAGGTGGAGCGTCATGTTCTGGATCATTCGATTATTCTTCCGATTTCTGTTGGGAATTTGGCGTTTCTTCTGGCGTCTGGTTTGGACTGTGGTCATTCTACTGCTCATTGCCTTTGGAGTGGTTTGGTATCTGACAGGTGATTTTCATTCTGCGGTCAATCAGGTTGAAAAAATGAGCCAGATTGGTCAAGGTGGCTGGAATCAGTGGAAGGAGACGGGAACGCTGGAAGTCTTGTCTCAGACAGACAGTCACCAACATGCAGAAGGCAAGTGGGCTCAGGCCTCAGCTCGCATCTATATTGAACCTCAAATGGATGAGACCTTCCAAGGCGCCTATGCAGAAGCTATAAAAAACTGGAATCAAACGGGAGCCTTTACCTTTGAGGTGGTTGCAGATCCTAGCCAGGCAGATATTGTGGCAAGTGAGATGAATGATGGATCGACCGCTGTAGCAGGTCAAGCCGAAAGTCAAACCAATTTGTTAACCAATCAATTTATATCTGTAACGGTTCGCCTGAATCACTATTATCTATCCAATCCAAACTATGGTTATTCTTATGAACGGATCGTGCACACGGCGGAGCACGAACTGGGGCATGCCATCGGATTGGATCATACCAACGAAACTTCTGTCATGCAACCAGCAGGTTCCTACTATGGAATTCAGCCTCAGGATGTGACAGCTGTTCAAGAACTCTATACCAGTAGCGACTAGATGAAGTCGGTGCAATCTGAAAAGAAATCAAAGCTTCTCCAACAAGTGATTGGTGGGGCTTTTTGTTCGTCCTGTTACGGCCTTTTTGCTATAATGGAACTATGAATAACTTGATTAAATCAAAACTAGAGCTTTTGCCGACCAGCCCTGGTTGTTACATTCACAAGGATAAAAATGGCACCATTATCTATGTAGGAAAAGCTAAAAATCTGCGTAACCGCGTGAGGTCCTATTTCCGTGGAAGTCACGATACCAAGACAGAGGCCTTGGTGTCTGAAATTGTGGATTTTGAATTTATTGTTACTGAGTCCAATATTGAGGCGCTTCTCCTAGAAATCAACCTCATCAAGGAAAATAAGCCCAAGTACAATATCATGCTCAAGGATGATAAGTCCTATCCTTTTATCAAAATTACCAATGAGCGCTATCCTCGATTGATTATCACCCGTCAGGTCAAAAAGGACGGTGGTCTCTACTTTGGTCCCTATCCAGATGTGGGGGCAGCCAATGAAATCAAGAGACTACTGGATCGGATTTTCCCTTTTCGTAAGTGTACCAACCCGCCCTCTAAGGTCTGTTTTTACTACCATATCGGCCAATGTATGGCCCACACCATCTGTAAGAAAGATGAGGCTTATTTCAAGTCCATGGCTCAGGAGGTTTCTGATTTCCTAAAGGGGCAGGATGACAAAATCATCGATGACCTCAAGAGCAAGATGGCAAAGGCAGCTCAAAGTATGGAATTTGAACGTGCGGCGGAATACCGTGACCTGATTCAGGCCATTGGAACGCTTCGGACCAAGCAAAGAGTCATGGCCAAGGATCTTCAAAATCGTGACGTCTTTGGTTACTATGTGGACAAGGGCTGGATGTGTGTTCAGGTTTTCTTTGTTCGTCAGGGAAAACTCATCGAGCGGGATGTCAATCTCTTCCCCTACTACAATGATCCGGATGAGGACTTCTTGACCTATGTGGGGCAGTTTTATCAAGAAAAATCCCACCTGGTTCCCAATGAGGTGCTGATTCCGCAAGATATCGATGAAGAAGCTGTCAAGGCCTTGGTGGATACCAAGATTCTCAAACCCCAACGTGGAGAGAAAAAGCAACTGGTTAATCTAGCTATAAAGAATGCCCGTGTTAGTCTGGAGCAGAAATTTAACCTGCTAGAAAAATCTGTCGAAAAGACCCAAGGGGCTATTGAAAATCTAGGACGCTTGCTCCAAATACCGACTCCAGTTCGAATTGAGTCCTTTGATAACTCTAATATCATGGGAACCAGCCCTGTTTCAGCTATGGTGGTCTTTGTTAATGGCAAACCAAGTAAGAAGGATTACCGTAAGTACAAGATAAAAACGGTTGTTGGCCCAGACGATTATGCTAGTATGAGAGAAGTCATTCGCAGACGCTATGGCCGAGTTCAACGTGATGGTTTAACCCCTCCAGATTTGATTGTCATCGATGGGGGACAAGGTCAAGTCAATATTGCCAAGCAAGTCATCCAAGAAGAGCTAGGTTTGGATATCCCAATTGCTGGTCTGCAAAAGAATGACAAGCACCAAACCCATGAATTGCTTTTTGGAGATCCGCTTGAAGTGGTGAAGTTATCACGCAATTCTCAGGAATTTTTCCTCCTCCAACGCATCCAAGATGAGGTACACCGCTTTGCCATTACCTTTCACCGTCAACTGCGCTCCAAAAACTCCTTTTCATCACAATTGGATGGAATTGAAGGTCTGGGACCTAAACGCAAGCAGAATCTCATGAAGCATTTTAAATCTCTCACTAAAATCAAGGAAGCCAGTGTGGATGAGATTGTCGAAGTTGGTGTGCCAAGGGCAGTCGCAGAAGCTGTTCAGAGAAAGTTGAACCCTCGGGGAGAAGTGGAGTTGGCTCAAGTAGCAGAAGAGAGAGTAGATTACCAAACGGAAGGAAACTATCATGAACCATAAAATCGCAATTTTATCAGATATCCATGGTAATGCCACGGCATTAGAAGTAGTGATTACAGAATCTTCGGCGGATTTAGATGATTAATATATAAATAAAAGACCGTAAAAACGGTCTTTTGTGGTATAATGGGAAAGAAGTGAACCAGAATGGAGTGTCAATTATGATACCTTTAGAAAAATCAAATCCGTCTGAAGTTGAGAAAATTTGCTTGGAATTATATAAAAAAATGAGTTTTCAAGGTTATCCTGAATTTAAAAATGATTTAAATAGTTGGGTAGCCAGTAATGTACCAGAGCTAGCAAGTGAAAGGGATGCTTTTCTAAAGATAATGATAGGTGAGTATTCATTTTTAGAGAATCTTAAAGAATTGTTGGATAATTTCGTAGATGAAGAACCTAGATTAGCAGAGTATCTAAAAAAATCTTATGGAAAGATAGATTCGAGATTAAGGAAGAAATTAATTGATTTAAAGAACGTTTCGGTATGCCCGTATTGCAATCGTAATTATATAAACTCAACATATAAAATACTTCATTGTAATAATTGTAATCAAGACTTATTTATAATTGATGAGGTTGAAAAAGAATGTCCGGGTTGCAAGCAAGAAATTAGTGGTCAGACTAAAGTAGTAAACACTGCTCAACTAGACCACTTTTTTCCAAAAGACAGCTATCCACTATTTGCGGTTTCATTTTATAATTTAATTCCTAGTTGTTATAGTTGTAATCATGTGAAATCAAATAAGGATTTAGAATATAATCCTTATGATACTAGTTTTCCATTCGATGATGTAAAGTTTACATACATTCCAAAGTCTGTCGATGAGATTAAAATCAAAATTGTTTCTTGTGATATTAACTTTGAAAATGGAATTCGTGATTTGGGTATAGAGGAGCTATATCAAAGCCACATTGATGTGGTCAATGAATTGATTTGGAAAAAAGAAGTATATACAGATAGTTATAGAGAGGGTTTGTCAGAAATCTTAAATCAAACAAACCTTGAATTGAGCAAGGCTGAGGTGAATCGCTTTATAACAGGTCACTACACAGACAAAGAAAATTATGGGAAAAGACCACTTTCAAAAATGGTTACAGATATTAGCAAAGAAATTGGACTAGTAGGAGAAGAAGAATGAAATTAATTGCTTTGGTGATTAAACAGTATGATGAGCTTTTTAAGCATCAGATTTTTAATTTTTCAGATGAATATAAAGTTGATTTTAACTTTGAAACGAATGAACTTAAAATTGATAAAAATCCAGACTCTATTGAAAATTTTTATGGAGAGTCTATTTATAATATTTCGCCAATAGTTGGGATAAATGGGACTGGGAAGACAACAATTTTAAATTTAATCGGTACTTACTCACCAAAAAATTACAAATCAGGTCCTGATAATCAGTATTTTTTCCTTTTTGAAATAGGAAAACAAGAAGACAAAGTAAGATTTAAGGTTTCTTCCAATAACTTATCTGTTGCAACACTACAAGAATGTTGGGGCCAGACTTTTTACAGAAATCAAGATGGAAGTTTTGATTGTGATCTAGAATATTACGATGATACTAAAAATATCTTATACGTTAATCTGCAGAGTAAGGGAGGAGGAGAAATTCATGCTGATACAACATATAATATAAGAAGTTTAGCAATGTTTATACGTTCATATTTGTGGTTAAGAGATCGTAAAATTATTAGTTCAGTTTTATCTTGTTCATTAGAGATTGAATCCTATAGTTTAAAATATAATACTAACCCAATTCCGAGAGGGATAAAAGCCATAGGATTTTTAATATATAAGTCCATACATAATATTTTTTATGAAAAGAATGAATTTATAAAGAAACTATTATCTGAATCTTTAGTGTCTAAATGTGAAAAATATTTAAAGGAAGATGTTTCTGATTATGAGGACTCTGGATTTAATTTACTTTTAGAGATAGTAAAAGAATTAGACAAAAACGAGGTAAAGGATGAAACAAGGAAAATTAGAAAAGAGTATGTTGAATCAATAACTACTATTGTTAATATTTTTATAGAAATCCGAGAAAATGGTTCCTTAATTGATAGTAATTCTGCTTCAATTTTGTTAAAATACTCGAATAATAATAGATCTTTATTTGAAGACCTTAATGACAGACTATTTCAGCATACAAAATCGAAAAAATTAGTAGATAAGTTTTGTTATGATTTAAATGAAAACTTTAATAATTATTATTTGTTAAAAGAGACTCCTGATTATCATATGTCAACTGGGGAAGGGAACTTAATTGAAATATTTTCACAACTTTATACGTATTTATCTATGCATGAAGAAAGTTCTGAGGATATTATACTGCTAGTTGATGAATTAGAATCGGGAATGCATCTAGAGTGGTCTAGGAGATTAATTCAAATTCTCATTGATAATCTTTCTGAAATATTGGAATACGAGGGAAAGGGGAGAAGGATCCAGCTCATCTTCACAACTCATTCTCCTTACATGCTTTCGGATATTAAACCAGGAAATGTGATTATGATTGAAAAGAATCAAGAAACTGGATATTCAGAAGGAAAAGTTTTGCAAAATACTTTCGCTAAGAATATACAAGAAATCATGAAGGAAAATTTAATTGATAATATTTATGGTGATTTTGCCTTAGCGAAGATTAATTCTATGATTGAAAGACTTAATGAAAAAGAGGAGCATGAAGGAAATGAAGAAGAACTATTAAAAGAAATTTATTTGATCAGCGAGCCTATTCTTCGTAATAAATTATTAGAGATGTATGATAAGAAATACAATACCTCAGAATTTAGTATTGAAAAACAACTACAGAAGTTGAATCTAAATGAGGAACAACGCCAGCAGGTCAGAGCAATGATTGAAGCAAATATAAGTAGTGCCAATGCGGATAAATAAGGTTGTAATTAAATAGTTTGAATTATCAATACAATCATTTGAAAATGAACAATAGAAAGTAATAATATGAACAATAAAATCGCAATTTTATCAGACATTCATGGCAATGCGACGGCACTAGAAGCAGTGATTGCAGATGCTAAAAATCAAGGAGCCAGTGAATATTGGCTTATGGGAGACGTTTTCCTCCCGGGTCCAGGTGCAAATGACTTGGTCGCTCTGCTGAAGGAGCTTCCTATCACGGCAAGTGTTCGAGGCAATTGGGATGATTGTGTCCTTGAGGCTTTAGATGGGCAATATGGCTTAGAAGACCCACAGGAAGTCCAGCTCTTGCGTATGACCCAGTTTTTGATGGAGCGAATGGATCCTGAAACGATTGTCTGGCTACGAAGCTTACCTATGCTAGAAAAGAAAGAAGTTGATGGACTGCGCTTTTCTCTTTCTCATAATTTGCCTGATAAGAACTATGGAGGAGACTTGCTGGTTGACAATGATACGGAGAAGTTTGCCCAACTCCTAGATGAGGAAACGGACGTGGCAGTCTATGGTCATGTCCACAAGCAGTTGCTTCGTTACGGCAGTCAAGGGCAACAAATCATCAATCCAGGTTCGATTGGCATGCCCTATTTTGATTGGGAGGCGTTAAAAAATCACCGTGCCCAGTATGCCGTGATAGAAGTGGAAGATGGGGAATTGGTAAATATTCTATTCCGAAAAGTTTCTTATGACTATGAAGCAGAGTTAGAATTGGCCAAGTCCAAGGGGCTTCCCTTTATCGAAATGTATGAAGAGCTACGACGAGAAGACAACTATCAGGGGCACAATCTGGAACTTTTAGCTAGTTTAATTGAAAAGCATGGATATGTAGAGGATGTGAAAGATTATTTTGATTTTCTGCAAAGTTAGAAATAAAATGGACGCCCTTAATTTGAAGTGAGGTGGTAGCCGAATTATTTAGAAAAGAGTCAGACAATAAGGAAGAAAAGATGGCTTAGCTAAAGTTTGACATTGAAATTATTTTGTTATACAATGAACTTAATTCTTAATAAAAAGGAGAACATTATGAAGAAAATTATTACAGCCAGTATGGCTCTTTTATCTGTTGTTGTTTTAGCAGCATGTTCAGGGAAAACAACGTCTGACTCTTCGACTAAGACTTCAAGCTCTGTAGAGAAAACTTCTTCAGAGGCTTCATCAACAACGTCTAGTTCAAAGACAGAAAATAATGAGGTTGTTTTGATCACCGATGAAGAAATTGACAATGCTAAAACTGTTGGAGATGTGAAGAAAGTCTTTGGTAAACTAGTCGACAATTATAAAAAGCATGCAGTTGAAATTGGGGAGAAAATTCCAGAGAGTGGAAAAGAAGCATATAACGCCCAAGTTGAACCAGCGCTTAAGTCTATGGAGACTGTAAGAGAGTCATTTAACGAAAGCCTTTCAAGTATTGGTTCTGATGATACAGTAGTGCCAGAACAAACTCGTACTCTATTTGTTCAACAGTTGAAAACTGGACGTGACACAATGAAGAAAGCGCTGGAAGCGGCTTATAAAGCAATTGCTCCATACACATCTGGTCAATAATATAAGAAAGTAGGTGTTCGATCACCTGCTTTTTGATTGCTTCAAATCTAAAGCGATACCTACTTAAAGAGCTTCAAATAAATAGCAGAGAGTTTGAAAGAAGTACTAACTCTATGAAAAATCTCTGCAAGCTCTTTCAAAATATGGTAGAATGGAAGCAGTAGAATTAGAAAAGGAAATCGATTATGAAATTTCTTGAATTAAATAAAAAACGTCATGCGACCAAGCATTTCACTGATAAGCCAGTTGATCCCAAAGATGTTCGCACAGCTATTGAAATCGCAACCTTGGCACCAAGCGCTCACAACAGCCAGCCTTGGAAATTTGTGGTGGTACGTGAGAAAAATGCTGAATTGGCAAAGTTGGCTTACGGTTCCAACTTTGAACAGGTATCATCAGCGCCTGTAACTATTGTCTTGTTTACAGACACAGATTTGGCTAAACGTGCTCGTAAGATTGCCCGAGTTGGTGGTGCTAACAATTTCTCAGAAGAGCAACTTCAATATTTCATGAAGAATTTGCCAGCTGAATTTGCGCGTTACAGTGAACAACAGGTCAGTGACTACCTAGCCCTCAATGCAGGTTTGGTTGCTATGAACTTGGTTCTCGCTCTGACAGACCAAGGAATCGGCTCTAACATTATCCTTGGATTTGATAAATCAAAAGCCAACGAAGTTTTGGACATTGAAGACCGTTTCCGCCCAGAACTCTTGATTACGGTAGGTTACACAGACGAAAAATTGGAGCCAAGCTACCGCTTGCCAGTGGATGAAATCATCGAGAAAAGATAGAAAGAAGAAAAAAATGACAGCAATTGATTTTACAGCAGAAGTAGAAAAACGCAAAGAAGACCTCTTGGCTGACTTGTTTAGCCTTCTGGAAATCAACTCAGAACGTGATGACAGCAAGGCTGATGCTGAACATCCATTTGGGTCTGGACCGGTCAAAGCCTTGGAAAAATTCCTTGAAATCGCTGACCGTGATGGCTATCCAACTAAGAATGTCGATAACTACGCAGGACATTTCGAGTTTGGTGATGGAGAAGAAGTCCTCGGAATCTTTGCCCACATGGACGTGGTGCCAGCTGGTAGCGGTTGGGACACAGATCCTTACACACCAACTATCAAAGACGGTCGCCTTTATGCGCGTGGAGCTTCGGACGACAAGGGGCCTACAACAGCTTGTTATTATGGTTTGAAAATCATCAAAGAATTGGGACTTCCAACTTCTAAGAAAGTTCGTTTTATTGTCGGAACAGACGAAGAATCAGGCTGGGCAGACATGGACTACTACTTTGAACATGTAGGACTTGAAAAACCAGACTTTGGCTTTTCTCCAGATGCTGAATTCCCTATCATTAACGGTGAAAAAGGAAATATCACGGAATACCTACACTTTGCAGGTGAAAATACAGGTGCAGCTCGTCTTCACAGCTTTACAGGTGGATTGCGTGAAAACATGGTACCTGAATCAGCAACAGCAGTTGTTTCAGGCGACCTGGATGACTTGCAAGCTAAACTAGATGCCTTTGTTGCGGAGCACAAACTTAGAGGAGAACTCCAAGAAGAAAACGGCCAGTACAAGGTGACTGTGATTGGTAAATCAGCCCATGGTGCTATGCCTGCTTCAGGTGTCAATGGTGCGACCTACCTTGCCCTCTTCCTCAGTCAGTTTGACTTTGCTGGGCCTGCAAAAGACTACCTCGACATCGCTGGTAAGATTCTCTTGAATGACCATGAGGGTAAAAATCTCAAGGTGGCTCATGTGGATGAAAAGATGGGTGCCCTTTCTATGAATGCCGGTGTTTTCCGCTTCGATGAAGCAAGCGCTGACAATACCATTGCCCTCAACTTCCGTTATCCAAAAGGAACAAGTCCAGAGCAGATCAAGTCAATCCTTGAGACCTTGCCAGTTGCTTCTGTTAGCCTTTCTGAACATGGTCATACACCTCACTATGTACCGATGGAAGATCCACTTGTGCAAACCTTGTTGAATGTCTATGAAAAACAAACTGGTCTCCAAGGTCATGAACAAGTCATCGGTGGTGGTACCTTTGGTCGTTTGCTGGAACGTGGGGTTGCCTACGGTGCGATGTTCCCAGACTCAATCGATACCATGCACCAAGCCAACGAATTTATCGCCTTGGACGATCTCTTCCGAGCAGCAGCAATCTATGCAGAAGCTATCTATGAATTGATCAAATAAAACGATAGAAGTCTGAGATTTTATGCTTAGACTTCTTTTTGGAGGGAAAACAGATGTCTCAAATCGAAAGAATCAAGCAAGCCATTATGGCGGATCCGCAGAATGCCAGCTACACAGAACGCGGAATCGAACCTCTCTTTGCGGCGCCAAAAACTGCTCGCATCAATATTGTCGGTCAAGCTCCGGGGTTTAAAACGCAGGAAGCTGGGATTTATTGGAAGGATAAGAGTGGTGATCGCTTGCGAGATTGGTTAGGTGTAGACGAAGACACCTTTTACAATTCGGGCCTATTTGCAGTTATTCCCATGGACTTTTATTTCCCAGGACATGGAAAATCGGGCGACCTTCCCCCCCGTAAAGGCTTTGCCGAAAAATGGCACCCACAACTCCTCAAGGAATGTCCAAATATTGAATTGACACTTTTGATTGGGCAATATGCCCAAGCCTATTATTTACATGAGAAAATTAGTGGCAAGGTAACAGAACGGGTAAAACGCTACAAAGACTATCTACCAGAATTTTTCCCTCTAGTTCATCCCTCACCACGAAATCAAATCTGGATGGCTAAAAATCCTTGGTTTGAGTCAGAAGTGGTGCCAGATTTGAAAGCATTGGTACAAAAGATTATTCATCAATAAAGGAGAAAAACTATGGACGCTTATCAACAAGTAGCTAATACCTTGCAAGAGTTGGGTATCGTCTATGATGTGGTAGAGCATCCACCTGCATTTACGACAGAGCAGGCAGATAGCTATATTGAAGGAATGGAAGGAGTCCGGACTAAGTCCATGTTTTTGACCAATAGGAAGAAAACTCAGTACTATCTGCTCATAATGGATGACAAGAAACGATTGGATATGGATGACTTTAAAGTTCAAGTGGGAGCCGATCGGATTCGAATGGCCTCATTGGACTCCTTGGCTGAGAAAATGACCCTACCAGCAGGAACGGTATCACCTTTTGGTTTGTTAAATAATGAAGAAAAAGATATTCAGGTATACTTTGACAAGGATATTTTGTCAGAAGAGATCATGACCTTCCATCCCAATACTAATGAAAAGACCATCTTTATTAAAACCCAAGACTTGTTCCGATTTTTAGAGGCTATTGACTTTAGCTATGAAATTTTAACACTTCCATAACAAATTTTATAGGAGAAATCATGAAAGAAATTCCATTTTCGAGTTTTTACCAAGCTTATCAGAAAGAAAACTTACACGTTCTAGATGTTCGTGAGCAGGAGGAGTATGATGCCCTTCACTTAGAAGGAGTCCAGCTTCTTCCTCTTTCTGAGTTAGCGGATCGCTACCAAGAGTTGGAACTTGACCAACTCTATTATGTCATCTGTAAGTCGGGCATTCGTTCAGCTCGTGCTTGCCAATTCTTAGAGGAACATGGATACAAGGTCATCAATGTCCAAGGTGGAATGACGGCCTTTGAAAATCTTTAAACCTATATGACGATAGATTCCAGTCTTCCCTTGCTCGGTTCCAACCGAGTGAGGAATTTTGTTTTTAGATAATTCTTATTTTTAAAAATATTGAAAACATTCAATGATTAATTTTGGATGCTTTTTTCAAAGTCTTAATCATGGTATACTAGGTCAGTATTTTAGAAATATGAAGGAGATTTTTATGGCTAAAAAAGGTGCCCTAACAGGCTTGCTCCTGTTTGGAATATTTTTTGGTGCGGGAAACTTGATTTTTCCACCTTCTCTAGGTGCTTTATCTGGAGAACAGTTTCTTCCTGCCATCGCAGGTTTTGTCTTTTCAGGTGTCGGTATTGCCGTCTTGACACTTATTATTGGAACTCTAAACCCTAAAGGATACATTCACGAGATTTCTAAGAAAATCTCACCTTGGTTTGCGACGCTTTATCTTGCAGTCCTCTATCTATCGATTGGACCCTTTTTTGCTATTCCGCGTACAGCTACAACAGCTTACGAAGTTGGGATTAGCCCCCTCTTGTCTGAAGCAAATAAAGGTCTAGGATTGATTGTCTTTACTGTGCTTTACTTTGCAGCGGCTTATTTAATCTCGCTCAATCCATCAAAGATTTTGGATCGAATCGGACGTATCTTAACGCCAGTTTTTGCCTTGTTGATCGTTATCTTGGTTGTACTGGGAGCTTTCAAATACGGTGGAACAAGTCCTCAAACTGCGTCAGCTGCTTATCAAGCTTCTGCCTTTGGTACAGGATTCCTAGAAGGTTATAATACCTTGGATGCCCTTGCTTCAGTTGCCTTTAGTGTGATTGCAGTTCAAACCTTGAAACAACTTGGATTCTCCAGTAAGAAAGAATACATTTCAACTATTTGGGTGGTTGGTATCGTTGTAGCTCTTGCCTTTAGCGCTCTTTATATCGGTTTAGGATTCCTTGGAAATCATTTCCCAGTACCAGCAGAAGCGATGAAGGGTGGAACACCAGGTGTTTATATCTTGTCGCAAGCAACTCAGGAAATCTTTGGTTCAACAGCTCAACTCTTCCTTGCTGTTATGGTAACTGTAACCTGCTTCACAACGACAGTTGGATTGATTGTGTCGACAGCAGAGTTCTTTAACGGACGTTTCCCACAAATCAGCTACAAGGTCTATGCAACTGCCTTTACTTTGATTGGATTTGCTATTGCAAATCTTGGTCTTGATGCAATCATCAAGTACTCAGTGCCAGTACTGGTAATCTTGTACCCAATCACCATCGCCATTGTGATGATCGTGATTGTGAATAAGTTTGTGCCCCTATCAAAACCGGGCATGCAGTTAACCATTGGGCTTGTTACAGCTATTGCTCTTGCAAGTGTCCTTGGAAGTTCCTTTAAGATTGAATTTCTAGCAAATCTTGTGAATGCTTTACCTTTTGCAGCTGCCTCTCTACCATGGTTGGTGCCAGCAATTATCGGAATCTTGCTTTCCTTGGTCCTTCCGAACAAGCAAGAAAGCGATGTTTTTGAGATGGAATAAAAAATGGAAATCACTTTTGTAAGTCAACTCTACAGGAGTGATTTTTCTTTTTTCCTCTCTACTGAAATGTGCTATAATAGGTAGCAAAAGAGGTGAAGATATGAATCAAACGATAAACTATATCAAAGAACTTACTGCTATTGCATCTCCGACAGGCTTTACTCGTGAGATTTCAGACTACCTAGTCCGTACTTTAGAAGAGCTTGGTTACCAGCCTGTTCGCACAGCAAAGGGTGGTGTCAATGTGACCATTAAAGGTCGAAATGATGAACAACATCGCTATGTGACTGCCCATGTGGACACACTCGGAGCCATTGTACGTGCTGTCAAACCGGACGGTCGTCTCAAATTAGATCGTATCGGTGGTTTCCCTTGGAACATGATCGAGGGAGAAAACTGTACGGTTCATGTGGCTAGTACAGGTAAAACGGTATCTGGAACTATCCTCATCCACCAGACATCTTGCCATGTCTACAAAGATGCAGGAACTGCTGAACGCACGCAGGACAATATGGAAGTGCGTTTGGATGAAAAAGTGACCAATGAAAAAGAAACTCGCGCCTTGGGGATTGAGGTTGGCGACTTTATTAGTTTCGATCCGCGAACTGTCGTGACAGAGACTGGTTTTATCAAGTCTCGCCACTTGGATGACAAGGTCAGCGCAGCAATTTTGCTCAATCTCCTTCGGAGTTACAAGGAAGAGGGAATTGAATTGCCTGTAACAACTCATTTTGCCTTTTCAGTCTTTGAAGAAGTGGGGCATGGTGCCAATTCAAATATTCCAGAAGAGGTTGTGGAATACCTGGCTGTCGATATGGGTGCAATGGGAGATGATCAACAGACAGATGAGTACACAGTATCTATCTGTGTCAAGGATGCTTCCGGTCCTTATCACTTTGAATTCCGTCAACATTTGGTAGCCCTGGCAAAAGAGCAGGACATTCCATTTAAACTAGATATCTATCCATTTTATGGTTCGGATGCTTCGGCAGCTATGTCAGCAGGTGCAGAGGTCAAGCATGCTCTCCTTGGAGCTGGTATCGAGTCCAGTCACTCTTATGAGCGTACCCACATCGATTCAGTAGTGGCGACTGAGCGTATGGTTGATGCCTATCTCAAGAGCGCATTGGTAGACTAGTATGTGCTTGATTTGTCAAAGAATTGAATGGATCAAGGCAGGGAAAAATCCCTACTTTGTCAAAGAACTAGAAACAGGCTATGTGGTTATTGGAGACCACCAATACTTTAAGGGCTATACCTTATTTTTAGCAAAAGAGCATGTCACAGAACTCCATCATATGGAGAATCCTGTAAAACTTCGCTTTTTAGAGGAAATGAGTTTGGTCCAAGAGGCAGTCGCCAAAGTATTTGAAGCTGAAAAGATGAATATTGAACTTCTAGGAAATGGAGATGCTCACGTTCACTGGCACCTATTTCCAAGGCGGTCAGGTGATATGAAAGGTTACGGACTTAATGGCCGTGGCCCAGTCTGGTGGGTACCCTGGGAAGAAATGGCAGCAGAAGATTGCCAAGTACAATCACCAGAGCTGGAAGAGATGATTAAAGTCTTATTCCAAAAATTGGAGAAACGCTTGGTCTAAGAGAGGAAGAAAGAAATGAAAAAAAGATATATCATTTTATCTGGTTTGCTAGCAGTAACCCTAGCAGCTTGTTCGCAAGAAAAACCGAAAGTTGAAGAAAATACTCAAAAGACGGAGCAAAGCAGTCAACCCGAAGGGACTGTGGGCAGCAAATCCCAAGCCTCTAGCCAGAAGAAAGCAGAAGTTGTTAATAAGGGAGACCACTATAGTATACAAGGAAAATACGATGAAATCGTCGTAGCTAATAAGCACTATCCTTTGTCAAAAGACTATAATCCAGGAGAAAATCCAACAGCAAAAGCGGAGTTGCTCAAACTCATTGCAGCAATGCAAGCAGCTGGCTATCCAATTAGCGATCACTACAGTGGCTTTAGAAGTTATGAAACACAAACCAAACTTTATCAAGACTATGTGAATCAAGATGGCAAGGAAGAGGCAGATCGCTACTCAGCCCGCCCTGGATACAGTGAACACCAAACAGGTCTTGCTTTTGATTTGATTGGGACTAATGGAGAATTGGTGACAGAGGAGAAGGCAGCCCAGTGGCTTTTGGATCATGCGGCTGACTATGGCTTTGTCGTTCGCTATCTCAAAGGCAAGGAAAAAGAGACTGGCTACATGGCAGAAGAATGGCATCTCCGCTACGTTGGAAAAGAAGCCAAAGAAATTGCTGCAAGTGGCCTTAGTTTGGAAGAATACTATGGCTTTGAAGGCGGAGATTATGTCGATTAAAAATGAAAGTTTTCTCTTGCATTTTTAGATAAATAGTGTATAATTGAAAGGTATGTGTAAAGCATACTTGTGGGAGGTAAAAATCTTTAATTACCGCCAAAACCACAAAGGAGGATTTAAAAATGGCTAAAAAAGTCGAAAAACTTGTAAAATTGCAAATCCCTGCTGGTAAAGCTACACCAGCTCCACCAGTTGGACCTGCTCTTGGTCAAGCTGGTATCAACATCATGGGATTCACAAAAGAGTTCAACGCTCGTACAGCTGACCAAGCTGGTATGATCATTCCAGTTGTTATCTCAGTATACGAAGACAAATCATTTACTTTCGTTACAAAAACACCACCAGCTGCTGTTCTTTTGAAAAAAGCTGCAGGTGTTGAAAAAGGATCAGGTACACCTAACAAAACTAAAGTTGCTACAGTTACTCGTGCACAAGTACAAGAAATTGCAGAAACTAAGATGCCAGATTTGAACGCAGCAAACATTGAGTCTGCAATGCGTATGATCGAAGGTACTGCTCGTTCTATGGGATTCACTGTTGTTGACTAATCAATAACACCCCAATATAACCCGCAAGACTTCATCATTTCGAGAAGTGACGTGGGAGATGAAAATCGATTGAACCACTTACAAGGAGAATAGAAAATGGCTAAAAAAAGCAAACAACTTCGTGCTGCTCTTGAGAAAATCGACAGCACAAAAGCATACAGTGTAGAAGAAGCTGTAGCACTTGCAAAAGAAACTAACTTTGCAAAATTTGACGCAACTGTGGAAGTTGCTTACAACTTGAACATCGACGTTAAAAAAGCTGACCAACAAATCCGTGGCGCAATGGTATTGCCAAACGGTACTGGTAAAACTTCACGCGTTCTTGTTTTCGCACGTGGTGCAAAAGCTGAAGAAGCAAAAGCTGCTGGTGCAGACTTTGTTGGTGAAGATGACCTTGTTGCGAAAATCAACGACGGTTGGTTGGACTTCGACGTAGTTATCGCTACACCTGACATGATGGCTCTTGTTGGACGTCTTGGACGTGTCCTTGGACCACGTAACTTGATGCCAAACCCTAAAACTGGTACTGTAACAATGGATGTTGCTAAAGCAGTTGAAGAGTCTAAAGGTGGTAAGATTACTTACCGTGCTGACCGTGCAGGTAACGTTCAAGCGATCATCGGTAAAGTATCGTTTGAAGCTGAAAAATTGGTTGAAAACTTCAAAGCTTTCAACGAAACAATCCAAAAAGCAAAACCAGCTACAGCTAAAGGAACTTACGTAACAAACTTGACAATCACAACTACTCAAGGTGTTGGTATCAAGGTTGACGTGAACTCACTTTAATCAATAAATTTTAAAAAACGAGTACAAAAGTGCTCGTTTTTTTTGATGATAAATTCATTCCAGGGGAAATAAGGCCATTAATAGCCTGATGGAGCAAGAGAATAGTGCTTTCTCCTTCTTCTTTCGCGGAAAATATGGTATAATAGAGAGTAAAAAACTTTGAAAGAAAGAAAAAGATGAATTTAAAAGATTATATCGCAACGATTGAAAATTATCCCAAGGAAGGCATCACCTTCCGTGATATCAGCCCATTGATGGCAGATGGCAATGCTTATAGCTATGCTGTTCGTGAAATCGTTCAGTATGCAACAGACAAGAAGATCGACATGATTGTGGGACCAGAAGCCCGTGGATTTATTGTAGGCTGTCCCGTTGCCTTTGAGTTGGGGATTGGATTTGCTCCTGTTCGTAAACCAGGGAAATTACCGCGTGAAGTGATTTCTGCTGACTATGAAAAAGAGTACGGTATTGATACCTTGACCATGCATGCAGATGCCATCAAACCGGGTCAACGTGTTCTCATCGTAGATGATCTTTTGGCAACAGGTGGAACTGTCAAGGCAACGATTGAGATGATTGAAAGACTTGGTGGAGTTGTAGCCGGTTGTGCTTTCTTGATTGAGTTGGATGAGCTTAAAGGCCGTGAAAAAATCGGAGATTACGATTACAAGGTACTTATGCATTATT
Organism: Streptococcus oralis subsp. dentisani; assembly: GCF_002096615.1. Classification (GTDB taxonomy): domain Bacteria; phylum Bacillota; class Bacilli; order Lactobacillales; family Streptococcaceae; genus Streptococcus; species Streptococcus oralis_U. The sequence continues at coordinate 87,109 of NZ_NCUX01000027.1, read as the reverse complement.
AATGAAAAACAGTCCTTGGGGCTGTTTTCTCTTCATCTGCTATATAAATTAACTATAGCTAGTTAGAGAAAAACTATAATTGAAAACTATATCTTCATACAGTATAATAAAGGGAAGAAGTATTTGGAGGTTTTTACTTTCAAACAGACAACATCATTCCCGAAATAGAGAACTGTTAGGAGGGTATTATGCCGATTCGAATTGATAAAAAATTACCAGCTGTGGAGATTTTAAGGACAGAAAATATCTTTGTTATGGACGACCAACGGGCCGCTCATCAGGATATTCGCCCCTTGAAGATTTTGATTCTAAATCTCATGCCTCAAAAGATGGTAACAGAAACGCAACTCTTACGGCATTTGGCTAATACCCCTTTGCAATTAGATATTGATTTCTTATATATGGAAACACATCGTTCCAAGACAACTCGTGCCGAACATATGGAAACCTTCTATAAGACCTTTCCAGAGGTCAAGGATGACTTTTTTGATGGAATGATTATCACAGGAGCACCAGTGGAGCATTTGCCTTTTGAGGAGGTGGATTACTGGGAAGAATTCAAACAGGTCATCGAATGGTCCAAGACACATGTTTTTTCTACCCTGCATATCTGTTGGGGTGCCCAAGCAGGTCTTTATGCTCGCTATGGAGTTGAAAAGCATCAGATGGCTCAGAAATTGTCAGGCATTTACCCGCAGGACACCTTGAAAGAGGGCCATCTTCTCTTTCGTGGTTTTGATGATAGCTATGTAGCTCCCCATTCTCGTCATACAGAAATCTATAAGGAGGAAATTTTAGGAAAAACCAATCTGGAAATCCTCTCTGAGGGAGAACAAGTCGGCGTTTCTATTTTAGCCAGTCGGGATCTTCGTGAGATTTATAGTTTTGGTCATTTAGAATATGACCGTGATACTCTAGCAAAAGAGTATTTTCGTGATTGTGAGGCAGGACTTAATCCTCACATTCCAGAAAATTACTTCAAAAATGATGATGTGAATGAGAAACCGTGTCTTTGTTGGTCTTCATCAGCTGCCCTCTTTTTCAGTAATTGGGTTAACTATGCTGTTTATCAGGAAACCCCCTTTGACTGGAAAAAGGTAGAGGATGACGCAGCTTCATTTGGATATTTATAAGAGGAATTATGACATATTTTGACGCTTTTAAATCAGGGAACTTGGTTTTGCCAAGTGCCCTGCTCTTGCATTTTAAGGAACTCTTTCCTTCCAGTGATGATTTTCTCGTCTGGCAATTTTTCTATCTACAAAATACATCTGCTTTGGATGAGCTATCGCCAAGCCAAATTGCAGAAACTATTGGAAAAGAACTTGCAGATGTCAACCAATCCATTTCAAACTTGACTGAAAATGGGCTACTACAATATCGAACGATTGAACTAAATGGGGAAATTGAGCTTATTTTTGATGCTAGTTTGGCCTTTGAACGCTTGGATAACTTGTTGGACAGCCAGACTCCAGCTGCAACTACCCCAAATCCACAAAATCAATTGAAGGATCTGGTTGAAACTTTTCAGCAGGAATTGGGACGCTTGCTAACACCGTTTGAAATCGAGGATCTTTCCAAGACCGTCAAAGAAGACGGAGTTAAGGCGGATTTGATTAAGGAGGCTCTCCGAGAGGCCGTTCTCAATGGCAAGCCAAACTGGAAATATATTCAGGCAATCCTACGAAACTGGCGCCATGAAGGCATCCAGTCTGTAGCTCAGGTGGAGGCCAAACGAGCAGAGAGAGAAGCAAACAATCCTAAGCAAGTTCAGGCTTCGGCTGATTTCCTTGATGCCATGAATTTGTGGCAAGAGTAGCCGATTGAAAAATCTTGTAAATTAGAGTAAGATTTGCAAGCTCCTTATAAATATGATAAAATAATAGAAAATAAAATGAAAAAAGAGGTATGTGAAATGTCACGTAAACCATTTATCGCTGGGAACTGGAAAATGAACAAAAATCCAGAAGAAGCAAAAGCATTCGTTGAAGCCGTTGCCTCAAAACTTCCTTCATCAGACCTTGTTGAAGCAGGTATCGCAGCTCCAGCTCTTGATTTGACAACTGTTCTTGCTGCTGCTAAAGGTTCAAACCTTAAAGTTGCTGCTCAAAACTGCTACTTTGAAAATGCAGGTGCTTTCACTGGTGAAACAAGCCCACAAGTTTTGAAAGAAATCGGTACTGACTATGTTGTTATCGGTCACTCAGAACGCCGTGACTACTTCCATGAAACTGACGAAGATATCAACAAAAAAGCAAAAGCAATCTTTGCGAACGGTATGCTTCCAATCATCTGTTGTGGTGAGTCACTTGAAACTTACGAAGCTGGTAAAGCTGCTGAATTCGTAGGTGCTCAAGTATCTGCTGCATTGGCTGGATTGACAGCTGAACAAGTTGCTGCATCAGTTATCGCTTATGAGCCAATCTGGGCTATCGGTACTGGTAAATCAGCTTCACAAGACGATGCACAAAAAATGTGTAAAGTTGTTCGTGACGTTGTAGCGGCTGACTTCGGTCAAGAAGTTGCGGACAAAGTTCGTGTTCAATACGGTGGTTCAGTTAAACCTGAGAACGTTGCTTCATACATGGCTTGCCCAGACGTTGACGGTGCCCTTGTTGGTGGTGCGTCACTTGAAGCTGAAAGCTTCTTGGCATTGCTTGACTTTGTAAAATAATCTAGTTTTTTCCAGACAGACAGTCAAAAGTATCAGGTAACTTTGACTGCCTGTCTTGTTTTTACTTGGAGTATTCTTGTGAAAGAGGAATTTTTCCGACTAGGGAAGTTCCTTAGGGAAGGAAAGGCGTGCGGATGCGCGCTCTTTTCTGTATCAAAAGGTTATGAAAGGGGGAGTTATGCTCTATATTTGGTCTTATTTGAAAAAATACCCCAAGTGGTTATTCATGGATTTCTTTGGAGCGGTTTTCTTTGTTGTCGTCAATCTTGGCTTGCCAACTGTTCTGGCTCGGATGATTGATGAAGGTGTGAATAAAGGGAATGAACATCAATTGTATGTTTGGGCGGCAATCATGCTGGTGATTATCCTATGTGGAACCTTGGGGCGTATAGTCTTAGCCTATGCTGCTAGTAAGCTGACGACCAATATGGTCAAGGATATGAGGGATGATCTCTATGCCAAATTACAAGAGTATTCTCATCATGAATATGAAAAGATAGGAGTATCTTCACTGGTTACTCGTATTACTAGTGATGCCTTTGTTCTCATGCAATTTGCAGAACAGACCTTAAAACTGGGTGTCATCACTCCTATGATGATGCTGTCTAGTATCTTAATGATCTTCCTGACCAGTCCGTCATTAGCCTGGATAGTGGCCTTTGCAGTACCTTTCTTAGCCGTGGTGGTCATTTATGTAGCGGTCAAGACTCGACCATTATCAGAGAAACAGCAGGCTACCTTAGATAAGATAAACCAATATGCCAGGGAAAATCTGATGGGACTCCGTGTCATTCGTGCCTTTGCTCGTGAGGAGTTTCAAGAGGAACGTTTTGCAGGACAAAATGCGGTCTATGCAGCCAATTCCAATCGTCTGTTTAAACTAACCGGTTTGACGGAACCTTTGTTTGTTCAGATTATCATTGCCATGATTGTAGCTATTGTCTGGTTTGCTCTGGACCCTATCAAACAAGGAAGCTTGCAAATTGGGGATCTAGTAGCCTTTATCGAATATAGTTTTCACGCCCTCTTGTCCTTCCTTTTCCTATCCAATCTCTTCACCATGTACCCCCGTACAGCTGTTTCGAGTGAACGCTTGAAAGAAGTCATGGAGATGCCGATTTCTATTGATCCAAATGAAGGAGGTATCAGAGAAACTGAAACTCACGGCTATTTGGAATTTGAAAATGTCACCTTTGCTTATCCAGGTGAGACGGAAAATCCTGTTTTGCACAATATTTCGTTCTGTGCCAAACCAGGCGAAACCATTGCTTTTATCGGTTCGACCGGATCGGGTAAGTCTTCTCTTGTGCAATTGATTCCTCGTTTTTACGATGTTACACTCGGGAAAATCAAGGTTGATGGTGTTGATGTGAGGGATTACCGCCTCAAGTCTCTCCGTCAAAAGATTGGTTTTATCCCGCAGAAGGCCTTGCTCTTTACAGGAACTATCGCTGAGAATATCCGCTATGGGAAAGAAGACGCTAGTTCTGCAGACTTAAATCAGGCGGCAGACGTTGCGCAAGCTAAAGATTTTATCGATAGCCGAGAAGAAGGTTTTGCGACCCATCTAGCTGAAGGCGGAAGCAATCTTTCTGGTGGACAGAAACAACGTCTATCAATTGCCCGAGCGGTTATAAAGAATCCTGATATCTATATTTTTGATGATTCCTTCTCAGCCTTGGACTATCGCACGGATGCTATTTTGCGCCGTCGTCTCAAGGAAGTAACACAGAATGCTACAGTTTTAATTGTTGCTCAACGTGTCGGAACCATCATGGATGCGGATCAGATCATCGTTCTTGATAAAGGGGAAATCGTGGGTCGCGGTCGACATGAGGAATTGATGGAGACCAATGATATCTATCGTGAAATTGCTGAGTCGCAGTTGAAAAATGCATCTCTAACAGAAGAATAGGAGGAAATATGAAAACACAATCTAGTTTGGCTCGTTTGTGGAGCTATTTGAAAACCTACCGTTTTTCTGTCTTTTTTGCAGTCTTTCTAAAAGTTTTGAGTGTGGTCATGAGTGTCTTGGAGCCTTTTGTCTTGGGGCTGGCCATTACGGAGTTGACAAAAAACCTCTTAGATATGGCTAAGGGCTTTTCAGGTGCTAGTATCAATACTGGCTACATCGGAACGGTTTTAATCATTTACCTCTTTAGAGGTCTTTTGTATGAACTTGGTTCTTATTATTCCAACTATTTCATGACCAATGCGGTCCAGTCCATGACCCAGGATCTGCGAAATGAAATGACTGAAAAGATCAATCGTATCCCTGTGTCATTCTTTGACAAACACCAGTTTGGTGATTTATTGGGACGCTTTACCAGTGATGTTGAGACGGTTTCCAATGCCCTTCAGCAGTCTTTTCTTCAAATTGTCAATGCCCTTTTGACGATTGTCCTTGTCATGGGAATGGTATTATACTTGAACTTTCAGCTGGCTATAGTGGTGATTCTATCCATTCCAGTGACCTATTTTGGTGCTAGAAGCATCCTGAAACGTTCTCAGCCTTATTTTAAAGAGCAGGCGGCTATTTTAGGACGGATGAATGGTTATGTGCAGGAAAATCTCACAGGTTTTAATGTTTTGAAACTCTATGGTCGTGAGGAAACTTCGCATAAAGAATTTTCTGAGATTACGGACGACCTCCAACGTGTTGGCTTTAAAGCCAGCTTTATCTCTGGACTCATGATGCCAGCTCTTCATGCCGTATCAGACTTGACCTATCTGATCGTTGCAGTTCTTGGTGGTTTGCAGGTTATTGCGGGCCGTTTGACAGTGGGGAATATGCAGGCTTTTGTTCAGTATGTTTGGCAGGTTAGCCAGCCTATCCAAAACATCACACAACTTGCGGGTCAAATGCAAAGTGCCAAGTCTTCGCTCGATCGTATCTTCGAGATCTTGGATGAGACAGAGGAAGTCGAAGGAGAAGAACTCGAAATCCTTGAACCCTTAACAGGTCAGGTAACATTCAAGCAGGTTGATTTCCAGTATGTTGAAAACAAACCATTGATTCGAAACTTTAATCTAGAAGTTCAACCAGGAGAGATGGTAGCGATTGTTGGTCCGACTGGAGCTGGTAAGACAACCTTGATCAATCTACTCATGCGTTTTTATGATGTTACAGCAGGTGCAATCTTAGTTGACGGGCAGGATATTCGCCAGTTGTCACGACAAGACTACCGACGTCAGTTTGGGATGGTCTTGCAGGATGCTTGGCTTTATGAAGGGACAATCAAAGAAAATCTACGTTTTGGAAATCTTGACGCCAGTGACGAAGAAATAATAGAAGCTGCCAAAGCAGCAAATGTAGACCACTTTATTCGAACTCTTCCTGGTGGTTACAATATGGAGATGAACCAAGAGTCCAGCAATATTTCCCTCGGGCAAAAACAACTCTTGACCATCGCGCGTGCTCTCTTAGCCAATCCTAAAATTCTCATTTTGGATGAAGCGACTTCCTCTGTTGACACCCGTTTGGAACTCTTGATTCAAAAAGCTATGAAACGGTTGATGAAGGGAAGAACCAGCTTTGTCATCGCCCACCGTCTCTCGACCATTCAAGAAGCAGATAAGATTCTCGTTCTTAAGGATGGGCAGATTATTGAGCAGGGAAACCATGAAAGCTTGCTCCAAGCAAAAGGCTTTTATTATAATCTTTATCAAAGCCAATTTTCGAGCAAATCTGATCAAGTCAGCTAATAAAATAAAGCTAAATTTTTCTTAAATTATCAGTCTATTGCAACTTTTCTCAGATAGTACACTTTTCTTGCTATCGTTTTCTGGTAGTAGTATACTTATATTGTAACCACTAATAAGATGGTTATAAAAAAATGAAAGAGGTAAGAAATATGGTTGAATTGAAAAAAGAAGCAGTAAAAGACGTTACAACATTATCTAAAGTAGCGCCAGTGGCATTGGCAAAAACAAAGGAAGTATTGAACCAAGCAGTAGCGGATTTGTATGTGGCACACATTGCCCTTCACCAAGTTCATTGGTATATGCGTGGTCGGGGCTTCCTCGTGTGGCATCCAAAAATGGATGAATACATGGACAGTCTTGATGGCTATCTTGACGAAATCAGCGAACGTTTGATCACCCTTGGTGGCAAACCTTACTCAACTTTGACAGAATTCCTTCAACACAGTGAAATCGAAGAAGAAGAAGGAGAATTCCGTAATGTTGAAGAAAGCTTGGAACGTGTTCTAGCGATTTACCGCTACCTCATCGCTCTTTTCCAAAGAGCTTTGGATGTGACTGATGAAGAAGGCGATGATGTTACAAACGATATCTTTGTTGGTGCTAAGGCTGAACTTGAGAAAACAGTTTGGATGCTTGCGGCAGAACTCGGACAAGCTCCTGGTTTGTAAGAGATAGTTGCTACCCTTTTTATCATGAGGTGCTTGATAAGTGCCCATGATCAATCATCTTTTAAAAGTCATGTAACTGTAAAAAGTTGCATGATTTTTTTGTCTGCTATACTTAGGACACATTGTCAAAAGTAGGATTTTACGGTATAATAGTTGCTGTTCGAGAAATTTTGATTGTCAAAAAATAGTGAAATGTTATAAGGAGAACCCATGAACAACTTACCAAATTGCCCAAAATGTAATTCAGAATATGTCTACGAAGACGGAAGTCTCTTGGTCTGCCCAGAGTGTGCCTATGAGTGGAATCCTGCAGAAGTTGCAGAAGTAGAAGAAGGTGTTGTTGCTATCGATGCCAACGGAAATAAATTGGCTGACGGCGATACTGTAACTCTTATCAAGGACTTGAAAGTAAAAGGTGCGCCAAAGGATTTGAAACAAGGAACTCGCGTTAAAAATATCCGTATCGTAGAAGGTGACCACAACATCGACTGTAAGATTGATGGTTTTGGAGCTATGAAACTCAAGTCAGAATTTGTTAAGAAAATCTAGCCATGAAACTGAATTATAAATTTATCTTTTATAGTCGTGTGTTCTTGTTCTTAGCAGCATTTACAGGAGTTTATTTGGAGATTACCAAGCACGGTGGTTTTGGTATGCTCCTTTACTACACTGTGTTGTCTAATCTTTTGGTAACGATTTTCACGGGCTATTTGCTCCGTGTGATGAGCCGTTCAGGTGAAAATTGGCAAAGTCCGACCTTGCTTCGTCTCAAGGGTGGCGTTACCATGAGTATCATGATTACCTGTGTGATTTATCATTTTATGCTTGCTCCGATCGCGACAGACTTTTACCGTGTGGAAAATTTCCTTTGCCACTATATCGTTCCACTTTGGTTTTTAGCCGACACCCTCTTCTTTGATAAACAGGGTCAATACAAGATCTGGGATCCAGTCTTGTGGACCATCTTGCCCTTGGTTTATATGATTTTTGCCTTGTTTAACGGACTGGTCTTAAAACTCAATATTCCGAATTCCAAGGACAATCCCTTCCCTTATTTCTTTTTAAATGTGAACAAGGGTTGGGACGTGGTTATCAAATGGTGTTTGATCATTTTTGCGGCCTATATGGTTGCAGGCTTTATCTTCTATCTGATCAAGCAAATCAAGCGAAAATAGTCTTCCTATAAGGGAAATTAGGACGGAGTCTTTAGTTCAATCGGGCTCCTTCTTTTCTTGCCCTCTTCCTTTTAAAAGGATCAACAGTGAGAAATATACAGAAAGAAAATTCATGAAACAATTTTTAGAACGGGCTAGTATTTTGGCCCTCTCCCTCGTTTTGATTACCTCCTTTTCCATATCAAGTGCTTTACCAGCCATGTTTGACTACTATCAGGGCTATCCCAAAGAACAAATCGAGCTCCTAGTCAGTCTCCCTTCTTTTGGGATTATGATTATGCTAGTCTTAAACGGGGTGCTAGAGCGTTTGTTTCCTGAACGTCTTCAGATTAGTCTGGGCCTTCTCATCCTTTCTATCGGGGGGACAGCCCCTTTCTGGTATCAGGATTACAACTTTGTCTTTGCGATGCGGATTTTATTTGGTTTGGGTGTTGGGATGATCAATGCCAAGGCTATTTCCATCATCAGCGAACGCTATCATGGAAAGACACGGATCCAGATGTTGGGTCTTCGCGGATCAGCAGAAGTTGTCGGAGCGTCGATTTTGACTCTAGTGGTAGGTCAACTCTTATCCTTGGGATGGACAGTGACCTTCTTGGCCTACAGTGCGGGATTTTTAGTATTGATTCTTTATCTGCTCTTTGTCCCTTATGGGAAAGAAAAGAAAGAAACAAAGAAAAAAGAGGCCGAAACGACTCGTTTGACAGGACAGATGAAAGGCTTAATTTTTCTATTGGCTGTCGAAGCAGCAGTTGTTGTCTGCACCAATACAGCTATCACCATTCGTATTCCTAGTCTGATGGTGGAAAGAGGTCTAGGGGATGCTCAATTATCTAGTTTTGTTCTTAGTGTCATGCAGTTGATTGGGATTGTGGCTGGCGTGAGTTTTTCTTTCTTGATTTCTCTCTTTAAAGAAAGATTGCTCCTTTGGTCAGGCATTACCTTTGGATTAGGGCAGATTGTGATTGCCTTGTCTCCGTCATTGGGTGTGATGGTAGTAGGAAGTGTTGTGGCAGGTTTTGCATACAGTATAGCCTTGACCACAGTCTTTCAGCTTCTTTCTGAAAGAATCCCAGCTAACCTCCTTAATCAGGCAACATCTTTTGCAGTGCTAGGATGCAGCTTTGGAGCCTTTACGACACCATTCATCTTGGGAGCTGTCGGTATGGTCACTCAAAACGGGATGCTGGTCTTCACCATTCTAGGATGCTGGTTAATAGTGACTTCCGTATTTGTCATGGTTCCTCTTCGAAAGAAAGCTTAGGATTGATTTCCTAAGTTTTTCTTTTCGGGAATTTTGTACCCATACAATTTTTGGTTTTTAAACTTGTTTACACTTTTATTTCCTGATAAAATAGAAGTTATGACAAGATATAAAGCAACTATTTCTTATGATGGTTTTGCCTTTGCCGGTTTTCAGCGCCAGCCTCATACGCGGAGCGTTCAGGAGGAAATCGAAAAAACCTTAACGAGACTCAATAAGGGGCAAGCCATTACTGTCCACGGTGCTGGTAGGACAGACAGTGGGGTTCATGCCCTGGGGCAGGTCATTCATTTTGATCTGCCTTATCAAATGAATGAGGAGAAACTCCGTTTTGCTCTGGATACCCAGTCGCCTGAAGATATCGATGTTATTTTGATTGAGGTTGTGGCAGATGATTTTCATTGCCGTTATGCTAAGCATAGCAAGACCTATGAGTTTATCGTGGATAGGGGGCGTCCCAAAAATCCTATGCGTCGTCACTATGCCACTCACTTTCCTTATCCACTCGATGTGGAACGGATGCAGGCGGCAATCAAAAAGCTAGAGGGAACCCATGATTTCACCGGTTTTACAGCATCTGGTACCAGTGTAGAGGACAAGGTTCGCACCATCACAGAAGCAAGTCTAACAATCGATGAGACAGGGCAGTTTTTGATCTTTACCTTTTCAGGAAATGGTTTCTTGTATAAGCAGATTCGCAATATGGTGGGGACGCTGCTCAAAATCGGAAATAATCGAATGCCAGTTGAGCAGATTGACTTGATTTTGGAGAAGAAGGACAGGCAACTTGCAGGTCCCACGGCTGCACCGAATGGCTTGTATTTAAAGGAGATTCGTTATGAAGAATAATCGTATTTTAGCCCTTTCTGGGAATGATATTTTTAGTGGTGGTGGTTTGTCAGCTGATCTTGCCACCTATACCTTAAATGGTTTGCATGGCTTTGTTGCAGTGACTTGTTTGACGGCCTTGACCGAAAAGGGTTTTGAAGTCTTCCCTACGGATGATACTATTTTCCAACATGAATTGGATAGCTTACGTGATGTCGAGTTTGCAGGGATTAAGATTGGCCTTCTTCCTACTGTCAGTGTGGCTGAGAGGGCATTGGACTTTATCAAGCAACGTCCAGGAGTGCCTGTGGTATTGGACCCCGTTTTGGTCTGCAAGGAAACGCACGACGTGGCTGTTAGTGAGCTCTGCCAAGAGTTGATTCGCTTTTTCCCTCATGTCAGTGTGATTACGCCAAATCTTCCTGAAGCAGAATTGTTAGCGGGTCAGGAGATCAAAACTTTGGAAGATATGAAAGCTGCAGCGCAGAAATTGCATGATTTAGGAGCGCCAGCAGTCATTATCAAGGGAGGTAATCGCCTTAGTCAGGACAAGGCTGTGGATGTCTTTTATTATGGACAAAATTTTACAGTTCTAGAAAATCCTGTTAGCCAAGGTCAAAATGCTGGTGCAGGTTGTACCTTTGCCTCAAGCATCGCCAGTCACTTGGTTAAAGGAGATGAACTTTTACCAGCAGTAGAGAGTTCTAAAGCTTTCGTTTACCGTGCTATTGCACAAGCAGATCAATATGGAGTAAGACAATATGAAGCAAATCAAAACTAATAAAATCGCCCTTGTATCAATCTTAACAGCCCTATCAGTAGTTTTGGGTTATATTGTAAAAATCCCAACCCAAACAGGAATATTAACTTTTTTGGATACTGGAATTTTCTTTACAGCCTTTTATTTTGGGAGACGTGAAGGAGGTATCGTTGGAGGTTTAGGAGGTTTTATCATTGACCTTATTTCAGGTTATCCTCACTGGATGTTCTTTAGTTTGATTTTCCATGGTTTGCAGGGATATTTTGCAGGCTTTAAAGGGAAATGGCAGTGGCTTGGATTGCTTTTGGCAACTATTATCATGGTAGCTGGATATGCGTTTGCTACCGCTTGGATGAAAGGTTGGGGAATAGCCTTGGCCGATGTTCCTCATAATTTATTGCAGAATTTTATTGGAATGGTTGTAGGCTTTCTTCTCAATAAAAGTATTAAAAAGATAAAATAAAAAAGTCAGCTCTAATAGCTGACTTTTTGCTTGTTTGGTTTTAATCAAAATAAAGCAAATCTTTGCTGGTGCTTGTAAAGAGGTCAAAGCCATCCTTGGTAACAACACCACAGTCTTCGATGCGGACACCGACTTTACCAGGGATATAGATACCAGGTTCAACAGAGAAGCACATGCCTTCTTCGATGACCATGTCGTTTCCTTCCATGATGGATGGGAATTCGTGGACATCCATACCGATACCGTGACCGAGACGGTGGTTGAAGTACTCACCATAACCAGCTTTTTCAATGACTTCACGGGCAGCGCGGTCCACTTCATGGGCAGTCACCCCCGGTTTGATAAAGTCAAGGGCAGCTTGTTGGGCTTCAAGGGTCAAGTTGTAAATATCTTTCTTGAATTGGTCTGGTTTGCCGACAGCGACTGTACGAGTCATATCTGATGCATAGCCATTGACCATAACACCGAGGTCAAAGAGGAGAAGAGCATCATTTTCAACCTTGTTTGCACCAGGAATTCCGTGCGGATTTGCAGCGTTATCGCCAGTCAAGACCATGGTATCAAAGCTCATTTCATAGCCTTCACGTTTCATGGCAAAGTCAATTTGGGCAATAATATCTGTTTCAGTCTTATCAAGAGAAATGTTGTCAAAACCAACTTTGACAGCTTTATTAGCATAGAGACCTGCAACCATCATTTTTTGCACTTCGTCAGCTGATTTGATGAGACGCATGCGTTGGATGCGAGGAGTGAGGTTTTCAAACTCAGCAGTTTCAAAAACTGTTTTCAAACCATGGTATTTGGTCAAGATGAGATTGTCAAACTCAACAGCGACATGTTTGAAATCAATTTGAGGCAAAGCGTTTTTGATTTTTTGCCATGGATTTTCAGAATCCACATAGCCCACAACTGGGAAAGAGACAGTGTTGCTTGCACGTTCTACTTCAAGAGCTGGGACAAAGAGGAGAGGTTCCCGGTCCGCTAAGATAAAAAGGAACATTTGGCGTTCATGGGGATCACTGTAAAAGCCAGTGAGGTAATTAATAGTGACGGGGTCAGATACGACAGCGACGTCTAGTTTTTCTGATTCAAGATATGTTACGATTTGTTGTAATTTAGACATATGCTACCTTCTTTCTACCCCTCTATTTTGGCAAAAAAAGAGAGAAAATGCAAGGGAGAAGGGTAAAATAGCAGGCAAAAAGAACTCCGACAAGATAGGGGAGTTCTTTGATATAGCTTTCATTTCTTTAAGAAAAGTCTGCCTTGCTTTTCACGTCGCTGTATTCTTCAGCGATTTCTTGGCTGAGAATGTCCTCATAGGCAGGGAGTTGGATATCCTGACCGTATTTTTTCCGGAGGGCAGTAGTGACTAGGCGATAAGCTAGATTGGCATTGCGAGAGAGGATAGGTCCGTGGAAGTAGGAACCAAAGACATTCTTATAATGAACCCCTTCGCCGACTTTTTCTTCGTTGTTTCCATTCCCGTAGACAACCTGTCCCAGCGGTTTTTGGTCATCTGAGAGGAAGGTACGGCCTTGGTGATTTTCAAAGCCATAGTAGGTTTCATCGAATTCTTTATTATGAATCTTGATGTCACCGATAAAGCGATTATTGGTCTGGTTGAGGGTGTAGTGGCCCATGACACCGAGCCCTTCGATGCGTTTGCCTGAAGCTTCAACATAATATTGGCCCAGTAGCTGAAAACCACCACAGATGGCTAGAACTACTCCGTCGTTTTGGATGTAGTTGTCAATGCTTTCTTTTTTAGCAGGCAGGTCGCCTGCGATGATGCTTTGTTCAAAGTCTTGACCCCCACCGAAAAAGGCGATGTCGTAGTGATTTTCATCAAAGTTATCATGGAGAGAAACGATGTCAACTGTTACATGAGCCCCCAGTTTTTCAGCCACATACTTGAGCATGAGGATGTTTCCATTGTCCCCGTAGGTATTCATGAGGTTTCCATAGAGGTGGGCAATGTTGAGCTGATAAGGGTAGTTGCCAGCTTTTGAGGAAAGTGAAGTATAAACCATTAGTTCATCTCCTTTCTAACAATCTGACGACTAGCCAGCAGTTCGCGGAATTCAAGCATAGCAGTATAGGTAGCCAGGATATAGGCATGCTTGCAGTCTTGGTTCTCAATGGTTTTGAGAACTTGCTCCAGATTGCTTGTTTCAGTGATTTTATCAGCTGGATAGCCAGTCACTCGAAGACGGCGTGCGATTTCAGAATGACGAACACCACCAGCGTTAATTTCTGGAATGTCCATGTCAGTGATTTGTTCAAAGTCCGCATCCCAGATCCAGCTAGTATCAATCCCATCAGCATAGTTGGCGTTGAGAAGGACAGAAAGGCTAAATGGATAAGGAGCTAGTTTTATCATCTCGATAGCTTGAGTTGCACCGACTGGATTCTTAATCAAGACGAGAGTACATTCCTTGTCGCCGATATGGAAGGTTTCCTGGCGTCCAAAGACAGCACGGCTCTTGTCAAATCCTTGCTTGATGAGTTGCGAATCTGCACCGAGGAAACGGGCGATGGCAACCGCAGCAAGGGCATTGTAGATATTATAGAGTCCACCGATTTGAATGCCGTATTCTTGTCCGTCAATGACAAAGCGAGAGCGATTGTTGGTCAACTCAACCAGTTCTGTCAAGCGATAGTCGAGATTAGGACGTTTGCATCCGCAGCCTTCACAGATATAGGCCCCCAAGTTAGCATAGGTATTGAGTTCATATTTGAGGATGCCTTGACAGTCAGGGCAGAGGATTCCTTCGGTATTGTAGTGAGCCAGTTTGGCTGGCCCTTTTTCCAAGTCAAAACCAAAATACTCTACAGGATTTGGAATAGCTGGCTTGTAGAAAAGGGGGCTATCACCATTTAGAAGAACAGTAGCCGTAGGCACCTTACGGATGGCATCCAAAATCATCTTATAAGTTGTGTAAATTTCACCGTAGCGGTCCATCTGGTCACGGAAGATATTAGTGATGACAAAAAGGCTAGGCTGGATATAGTCACAGATACGAGAAAGACTGGCTTCGTCGATTTCGAGGACAGCAATGTTTTTCTCAGTTTTAGAAGATTTGGCTGTTAGGAAGGTTGTTGCAATCCCTGTAATCATGTTGGCACCGCTTGGGTTGGTCAGAACTTGACCATAAACCTCTTTTAAAATGCCAACAGTGAGGGCAGTTGTCAAGGTTTTTCCATTGGTTCCAGTGACCACGACGATCTCGTAGTTCTTAGCTAGATGTTGTAAAATATCTTTATCAAATTGAAGGGCGAGTTTTCCTGGGAGCGTACTTCCACGGCCAAGACGGCTCAAGATGAAGTGAGAAGAACGCCCAGCAAGAAGGCCCAAAGTAGTTTTTAAGTTCATGTTTCTATTATATCATACTGCGCCCAGCAGTCCAATAACTAAAGTAACCTCTAAGATCAACTAAAGAAGTAACCTTAGAAGTGCTTTTTAGGTTCTGATTAAACCAAACCAATCAAATACAATATCTTTGGATTTGATAACTTTGGCAACTTTAAGAAATAAATCTTTCTTACTCTGAACATAAGAAAGGAGAGGACATCGATTATCCTCTACAGGTTTTAAAATTTCATTAATCCATTATAACTGACAAAGATACCTAACTTTTGGGATTTAGATCATTTTTTGGAAAGTCTCTTTTATAATAAATTACGAATTTTTTCTTTTATAAATGCGTTAAGAGGATAGTGTTTATCAAGATATTCTAGGAGTGCCTGAGCAGATTCAGAAATTCGTTCGTAACCTTGCAAGAAGTGAGGCAATTGTTTGGCCTCATTTGGATAACCTTTTTCAAATCTTCTGTTGCTGTTAAAAATATCTATAAAATCAGATTTAGAAGTTTTTTCCAAATTGATTAGTTCGGTCCAAAGCTTGACGGATCTGTTTTGAATGAAATCATAAGCAGCCAATTTTTCGCCTCGTTGATAGCGACCTAGTCCTATATATAGATTGCATAAAATTTCTCCCAACAGCCATTCACGGTCTCTATTTTCTTTTGATGGCAATCTTTGTGGCCGGCAGATTGTTTCATCAAAACCGACCTCCTTCCAGACAATCTTGCCTTCAGCGAAGGGAATGTTTACTAGTTCATGAGCTTCAAAGACAGCAAATTCACAAAAAACATCATCTTCAAATAGAACTTTATGTCCGTCCACTGTATTTTGGTAGTGAAATGCAATTGGTTCTAGATTACTTAACCAAGTTAGGTCCTGTATATAGGCCTGCTTGTAGCCATCTTTTACAATAACAAAAAAATCCAAATCTGAGTATTGATCCAATCGGTCTCTTTCTACTCCGCAAGAACCAAGTGCCAGCAAAGCTAGTGCTTGTCTAGAATCTTTTAGAGACTGACCAATATCATCTAGTCTTTGTAACAGTAATTCTGTTTTATTCATAATCGTTACCTCATTATTTCTTGTTTACAGACATTATATAGTTAATGTTTTCGAAAGTCAATTTCATCCCATACCAAATATATACTAATGTAATATGGGATTTCTTTCGATATTTTTTACAATGATAAAGTTTAAACATTTTGCAGAGTATTGCTCATATTATCAAGAATGAAGAAATTTGAAGTATCCTTTGATTGATTAGAAAGTGATTCTTATCTTTAAAAAGATTAAATGATTTGGAAAATATTTGAGAAGAAAAAATATATCGACTTAGCCATCAATTTGCAAACGGTAAAACCTTTCCACAAACGATGAAAATACACATACGACCCGCGCAAAGAGTGGATAATTTACTAATTAGGCATGAAACAATCATTGCAAAATATACTTTTTAAATTACCCATAAAACGATGAGCTGAAGCGAGTTATTCAAAGTCATATGTATTGCTGATATTTGAAAGAGTGACCTGAGACTCAATATATAATTAGGACTGCTAAGTAAAGTTTGGACATTATATCATAAAAGAGGGAAAAGATAGATTTGAGATTTCGCAGAAACAAAAACAGCCCGATGAGGGCTGTGAGATACCAAGAAGTCTCAACTTAAATCGCAAACAAGTCATTCAAGTTTTCAGCCAAGGTTGGGTGAGTGAAGATCTGTTTTGTGAAGTAAATGTAAGGAATCTTGTTGTCCATAGCAACAGTGATGATGTTGATGATTTCTTGAGAACCTTCTGAGAAGATACTTGCTCCAAGAATTTCTTTTGTTTCAGTATTGACAACTGCTTTGAAAGCTCCACGAAGGTCTCCGTTTACGTGACCACGAGGCATTGCAGCAACAGGAATTTCCTTAACAGCGTATGGAAGTTTCAAATCAGCTGCTTGGCTCTCAGTCAAACCAACTTGTGAAAGTGCAGGTGTGATGAACATGGTATTTGGCACATTGAGACGGTCTTGAAGAGTGTAGCTACCATCTCCAGCAAGGTAGCTGTAAACAACACGGAAGTCATCAAGTGAAATGTAAGTGAATTGAGGTCCACCGTTGACATCCCCAACTGCAAAGACACCAGGAACGTTTGTTTGACAGTGTTTATCGACCTTGATAGCACCACGCTCTGTTAATTCAATATCGGTATTCTCAAGTTGAAGTGGTTCTACGTTTGGCTTACGTCCAGTTGCGTAGAGAAGAGCATCGAAACGGTAAGTTTCCTTTTCAGTTACGACAAGGACTTGGTCACCGTCGTTTTTGATTTCGGTTGTACGAATGTCCTGAAGCAATTCAATACCGTCTTCTTCCATGTATTGTTTTGCAAGAGCTGCGATGGAAGGTTCTGCACGAGGAAGGAAAGTATCCAAGGCATCTAGGACGGTAACCTTGCTTCCAAGTTTGTTGTAAAGACCAGCAAATTCAAGACCGATGTTTCCGCCACCAAGGACTCCAAGTTTTTCAGGCAGTTTGTCCAAGTTTTGAATACCAGTCGAGTCAAAGACATTCTTACTTGTAGCAAGTCCAGAGATTGGCAAGACGTTTGAAACAGCACCAGTGTTGATAACGATAGTTTCAGCAGTCAATTCTTGTTTTTCATCACCAGCTTGGATTTCGATGACTTTGTTTGAAAGGAAGTGGGCTTCCGCATCAAAGATATCGACGCCAGTACCAGCAACAGTAGCATAGTTTTTACCATTGAGGCGACTAGTGATAGTGTTTTTAGTAGTAATGACTTCTTCAAAAGACAAGTTTTTCTCAACAGCAACTAGCAAAGTTTTAGTTGGGATACATCCGATGTTGATACAAGTTCCGCCGTACATAGCTTTGCTACGTTCAACGAGAGCAACTTTTTTGCCAGCTGAAGCTAATTTACCGGCTAGTGTTTTCCCAGCTTTACCAAATCCAATAACGATTAAATCATATGTTAACATTTATAGTCCTCCTATTCGATTTTCATTCTAGCATAAGAAAACACTTTTTGCACAAATCTGCTACGGGAAATGAAGTGAGCTTGAAATGCTCCCTTCAAATCCTTTGAAAAACCAGTTTCAGGCCACTTTACTATTAGAAAATCGTTTACATGATTTTCCTAATGGATTCTACTATCTTTTGCCTCTCTCTTGTGTTATACTAGATAGGTTGCAAAGAACTAGTACTTTTCTTTCGTGGAAAAGAAGCAACATGGTATCTCATTTTTAGATGAAGATACGTCATGAAAAGAAAAGTATAAACTACGCGCTATAGGGTGGCTTCGCACCACCTTTAGAAAGAAGAATAACGTGAAATTTAATGAATTTAACTTGTCTGCTGAATTGCTAGCAGAGATTGAAAAAGCTGGATTTGTAGAAGCCAGTCCTATCCAAGAGCAGACCATTCCCTTGGCTCTCGAAGGAAAAGACGTTATCGGTCAAGCTCAGACAGGTACAGGAAAAACTGCAGCCTTTGGCTTGCCAACCCTTGAAAAAATCCGTACAGAAGAAGCGACCATCCAAGCCTTGGTCATCGCTCCAACTCGTGAACTCGCTGTTCAAAGCCAAGAAGAACTCTTCCGCTTTGGCCGTAGCAAAGGAGTGAAAGTTCGCTCAGTTTACGGTGGTTCCAGCATTGAAAAACAAATCAAGGCTCTTAAATCTGGTGCCCATATCGTTGTAGGAACACCAGGCCGTCTCTTGGATTTGATTAAACGCAAGGCCTTGAAATTACAAGATATTGAAACTCTTATCCTTGACGAAGCGGATGAAATGCTCAATATGGGCTTCCTTGAAGACATTGAAGCCATCATTTCCCGTGTCCCTGAAAATCGTCAAACCTTGCTCTTTTCAGCAACCATGCCAGATGCTATCAAACGTATCGGTGTTCAGTTTATGAAAGAACCTGAGCATGTCAAGATTGCTGCTAAAGAATTGACTACAGAACTAGTAGACCAATACTATATCCGTGTCAAGGAACAAGAAAAATTTGATACTATGACGCGTCTCATGGATGTGGAACAACCAGAGCTTGCTATCGTATTTGGTCGTACCAAACGCCGTGTGGATGAATTGACTCGTGGACTTAAAATCCGTGGCTTCCGTGCAGAAGGGATTCATGGAGATTTGGACCAAAATAAACGTCTCCGCGTCCTTCGTGATTTTAAAAATGGGAACCTTGATGTACTTGTTGCGACAGACGTAGCAGCTCGTGGTTTGGATATTTCAGGTGTGACTCATGTCTACAACTACGATATTCCACAAGATCCTGAAAGTTATGTTCACCGTATTGGCCGTACAGGTCGTGCTGGTAAGTCAGGTCAGTCTATTACTTTCGTAGCACCAAATGAAATGGGTTATCTCCAAATCATCGAAAACTTGACTAAGAAACGCATGAAAGGCTTGAAACCAGCAACAGCAGAAGAAGCCTTCCAAGCTAAGAAACAAGTGGCTCTCAAGAAAATCGAACGAGACTTCGCAGACGAAGCAATTCGTGGGAACTTTGAGAAATTTGCTAAAGATGCTCGTAAGTTAGCTGCCGAATTTAGTCCAGAAGAACTGGCTATGTATATCTTGAGCCTGACAGTCCAAGATCCAGACAGCCTTCCTGAAGTGGAGATTGCGCGTGAAAAACCACTGCCATTTAAACCATCAGGTAATGGCTTTGGTGGTAAAGGTAAGGGAGGTCGAGGAGGCCGTCGTGGGGACGACCGTCGAGACCGCGATCGCCGTGGCAATGGTCGTCGTGATGACTTCAAGAAAGGTAGTCGTGGAAACGATCGTTTTGATAAAGACAGACGTTACCGTAATAAAGACAATAAAAAACCTCGCAACACTTCAAGCGAAAAGAAAACAGGCTTTGTTATTCGTAACAAGGGCGATAAATAAGAAAAAGCGGTTCAAAATGAATCGCTTTTTTATATAAGGAGACCGATAGTAAAAGAAGATGTATAAAAGTAAAGGAAAGGTGAGATGGGAAGGGGAACTTTAATCCATCTTCTTATAATATTATTATATAAAAATCCAAACAGAATGTCAATAAAAAATTGCTATTTTTATAAAATATTTTCGCTTTTAAAAATTGCAATTCAATAAGCAATTTTCAGATAATTATTGAAATAAAGACTTTTCTATGTTATAATGGAAGCGATTATATGCGAGGTAAAAAATGGCACATTTATTAGAAAAAACAAGAAAAATTACATCAATTTTAAAACGCTCTGAAGAGCAAATGCAGGATGAACTTCCATACAATGCCATTACACGTCAACTAGCAGACATTATTGATTGCAATGCCTGCATTGTCAATAGCAAGGGCCGTCTTTTGGGCTACTTTATGCGCTATAAAACTAATACAGACCGTGTAGAGCAGTTTTTCCAAACCAAGACGTTCCCAGATGACTATGTACAAGGGGCAAACATGATCTATGATACAGAAGCCAATCTTCCTGTTGAACATGATTTGACCATTTTTCCTGTAGAGAGCCGTGCGGATTTTCCAGATGGTTTGACAACCATTGCTCCCATTCATGTATCAGGGATTCGCCTAGGTTCCTTGATTATTTGGCGTAATGACAAGAAATTTGAAGATGAGGATTTGATTCTTGTTGAGATTGCGAGTACGGTTGTGGGGATCCAACTCTTGAACTTCCAACGCGAAGAAGATGAGAAAAATATCCGTCGCCGTACTGCTGTAACTATGGCAGTCAATACCCTTTCCTACTCAGAACTTCGTGCTGTTTCAGCTATTTTATCTGAGCTAAATGGAAATGAAGGACAATTGACTGCATCTGTCATTGCAGACCGTATCGGTATCACGCGCTCAGTGATCGTCAATGCTCTCCGTAAGCTAGAGTCGGCAGGAATTATTGAAAGCCGTTCACTAGGAATGAAGGGAACATATCTCAAGGTATTGATTTCAGATATCTTTGAGGAAGTGAAAAAGAGGGACTACTAATGACAAAGGCTTTAATCTCAATTGACTATACAGAGGATTTTGTAGCAGATCATGGAAAATTGACAGCAGGTGCTCCTGCTCAAGCCATATCAGAGGCGATTGCTCAGGTGACCAGACTGGCTTTTAATCGTGGAGACTATGTTTTCTTCACCATTGATGCTCATGAGGAAGAGGATGATTTTCATCCTGAGAGTAAACTTTTCCCACCTCACAACATCATTGGAACTAGTGGTCGCAACTTGTATGGAAAACTAGCAGATTTTTACCAAGTCCATGCTTCTGATAGTCGTGTTTTTTGGATGGACAAGCGTCACTATTCAGCATTTTCAGGAACGGATTTAGATATCCGCTTGCGAGAACGTCGAGTTGATACAGTCATCTTAACTGGTGTTTTGACAGATATTTGTGTTCTCCATACGGCTATTGATGCTTATAATTTAGGTTATCAAATCGAGGTTGTCAAGCCTGCGGTTGCCTCCATCTGGCCAGAAAATCATCAGTTTGCTCTAGGACATTTTAAGAATACTCTGGGAGCCAAATTGTTGGATGAAAATCTGTCTGAAATTAAAGAATGATTCCCTTGGAAAAATGAAAAAAATCTGAAAAAAGTGTTGACAAAGATTTTGAAAGTTGATATACTAGTAAAGTAATCGACGCGGGGATGGCGGAATTGGCAGACGCGCAGGACTAAGGATCCTGTGACCGCTTTAGGTCGTGAGGGTTCAAGTCCCTCTCTCCGCATAGGGTAAGAGTTAGCTTTGGCTAGCTCTTTTTGTTTTCCAAAGAAGGCTAGAGCTACAGTTCGACTATCGGAAGAACTTGGCATCAAGAACTATCATTTATGGCATGGAGTCGATTTTTGATTGGTAAAACGTGTTCTAAAATGAAGAAAGTTAGCAGTTGCTAGCTTTCTTCATTTTTTCAAAAAATAAATCAAAAAATTTTTTCAATTTCATAAACATTTCATATTTGGATTTTATAATAGTCTTACAAATATGGAGGTGACAAATGAATCCAATCCAAAGAGCTTGGGCTTATGTCAGCAGAAAACGACTGAGAAGTTTTATTTTATTTCTGATTTTATTGGTCCTATTGGCCGGAATTTCAGCCTGTTTGACTCTGATGAAGTCCAACAAAACAGTAGAAACCAATCTTTACAAATCTCTCAATACCTCTTTTTCTATTAAGAAGATAGAGAACGGTCAGACCTTCAAGTTATCGGACCTAGCATCCGTTAGCAAGATTAAGGGACTGGAGACTGTCTCTCCTGAACTCGAGATAGTCGCAAAACTAAAAGACAAGGAAGCAGTCAGTGGCGATCAGAGCGTGGAGCGTGATGATTTGTCAGCTGCGGACAAGAATTTGGTTAGCTTAACGGCTCTTGAGGATTCATCCAAGGATGTTACCTTTACCAGTTCGGCTTTCAATCTAAAAGAAGGGCGACACCTTCAAAAAGGAGATTCCAAGAAAATCCTGATCCACGAAGAGTTGGCTAAGAAGAACGGTCTTTCGCTTCATGACAAGATTCGCTTGGACGCTGGTCAGTCAGAAGCTGGAAAAGGGCAAACAGTAGAGTTTGAGATTGTCGGCATCTTTTCTGGTAAAAAACAAGAAAAGTTCACAGGCTTGTCTTCCGACTTCAGTGAAAACCAGGTCTTTACAGACTATGAAAGCAGCCAAACGCTTCTGGGAAATAGTGAACCGCAAGTCAGTGCAGCGCGCTTCTATGTAGAAAATCCTAAGGAAATGGACGGACTCATGAAGCAGGTGGAAAACTTGGCTTTAGAAAGTCAAGGTTACCAAGTTGAGAAGGAAAACAAGGCCTTTGAACAAATCAAAGACTCAGTTGCAACCTTCCAAACCTTCCTCACCATCTTCCTTTATGGAATTATGATAGCAGGAGCAGGAGCCTTAATTTTGGTCTTGTCACTCTGGTTGAGAGAAAGGGTCTACGAAGTGGGAATTTTACTCGCACTTGGAAAAAGCAAGATCTCAATCTTCCTACAGTTCTGTTTAGAGGTAGTTTTGGTATCTCTTGGAGCTTTGCTTCCATCCTTTATTGCAGGAAACGCCATAACATCCTATCTGCTCCAAACTGTACTAGCCAGTGGAGATCAGGCAAGCTTACAGGACACGCTGGCTAAAGCAAGCGGTCTATCAACTAGTCTCCTATCCTTTGCAGAATCCTATGTTTTTCTGCTCCTGATTAGTTGCTTGTCTGTAGCCCTTTGTTTCCTATTCTTATTTAGAAAATCACCTAAGGAAATTTTATCATCTATTAGTTAATACTCTTCGAAAATCAAATTCAAACCGCGTCAGTCTTATCTGCAACCTCAAAGCTGTGCTTTGAGCAGCCTGCAGCTAGCTTCCTAGTTTGCTCTTTGATTTTCATTGAGTATAAGAAGGAGAAATCATGACTTTATTACAATTGCAAGATGTTACCTACCGTTATAAGAACACTGCTGAAGCAGTTTTATATCAGATCAAGTATAATTTTGAACCCGGAAAATTTTATAGTATCATTGGTGAATCAGGAGCAGGAAAATCCACTCTCTTGTCCCTACTGGCTGGTCTAGATAGTCCTGTTGAAGGTTCTATCCTTTTCCAAGGAGAGGACATTCGAAATAAGGGATATTCTTACCATCGCATGCACCATATTTCTCTGGTCTTTCAAAATTATAATTTGATTGATTACCTTTCTCCGCTGGAAAATATCCGCTTGGTCAACAAAAAAGCAAGCAAGGATACACTTCTTGAGCTTGGTTTGGATGAAAGTCAGATCAAGCGGAATGTTCTCCAGTTATCAGGTGGGCAACAGCAACGTGTAGCCATCGCTCGCAGTTTGGTATCAGAAGCTCCAGTTATTCTAGCTGATGAGCCAACAGGAAATCTGGACCCTAAAACTGCTGGAGATATTATCGAACTACTCAAATCACTTGCTGAGAAAACGGGTAAATGTGTGATTGTCGTCACCCACAGTAAAGAAGTGGCACAAGCGTCAGATATTACACTTGAATTGAAGGATAAGAAACTGACTGAAACTCGCAATACTACAAAATAATATGAGCTTGTTTTGATAGAATTATTAAATCAAATCTAGAAAGGGAACCTATGTTACACAACGCATTTGCCTATGTTACAAGGAAGTTTTTCAAATCGATTGTTATCTTCCTGATTATTCTCCTCATGGCGAGCTTGAGTTTGGTCGGTTTGTCGATCAAGGGAGCTACTGCCAAGGCTTCTCAGGAGACCTTTAAGAATATCACCAATAGCTTCTCCATGCAAATTAATCGTCGCGTCAATCAAGGGACGCCACGTGGTTCTGGGAATATCAAGGGTGAGGATATCAAAAAAATCACCGAAAACAAGGCCATCGAGTCTTATGTTAAACGCATCAACGCTATCGGAGATTTGACTGGATACGACCTCATTGAAACGCCAGAAACCAAGAAAAATCTCACTGCAGACCGTGCCAAACGGTTTGGAAGCAGTTTGATGATTACAGGTGTCAATGACTCCTCTAAAGAAGATAAGTTTGTCTCTGGCTCATATAAGCTGGTTGAAGGTGAGCACCTAACCAACGATGATAAGGACAAGATCCTCATGCACAAGGACTTGGCAGCCAAACACGGCTGGAAAGTCGGAGATAAAGTCAAATTGGACTCCAATATCTATGATGCAGATAATGAAAAAGGGGCCAAGGAAACAGTCGAAGTGACAATCAAGGGACTCTTTGATGGTCACAATAAGTCGGCAGTAACCTACTCACAAGAGCTCTATGAAAACACAGCTATCACAGACATTCACACTGCTGCAAAACTTTATGGATATACAGAAGACACAGCTATTTATGGGGACGCAACCTTCTTTGTAACAGCGGACAAGAACTTGGATGACGTCATGAAAGAGTTGAATGGTATCAGTGGTATCAACTGGAAGAGCTACACACTTGTGAAGAGCTCCTCTAACTACCCAGCTCTAGAGCAATCCATCTCTGGTATGTACAAGATGGCAAACCTTCTCTTCTGGGGTAGCTTGAGCTTCTCAGTTCTTCTCCTTGCGCTTTTGCTTAGTCTTTGGATCAACGCCCGTCGCAAGGAAGTAGGAATTCTCCTTTCTATCGGTCTCAAGCAGGCAAGTATCTTGGGACAATTCATCACCGAATCTATCCTGATTGCCATCCCTGCTCTCGTTTCTGCTTACTTCCTAGCCAACTACACAGCTCGTGCCATCGGAAATACTGTTCTTGCCAATGTCACTTCAGGTGTTGCCAAGCAAGCCAGCAAGGCAGCTCAAGCTTCTAACCTTGGTGGTGGTGCAGAAGTAGATGGCTTTAGCAAGACCTTGTCGAGCCTAGACATTTCCATTCAGACATCAGATTTTATCATTGTCTTTGTCCTTGCCTTGGTTCTAGTGGTTCTCGTTATGGCGCTTGCTTCAAGCAATCTCCTCAGAAAACAACCAAAAGAGCTCTTGCTCGATAGCGAATAAAAAACTTGCTACCTATTCTCCCCTAAATGGGGTATAATATAGGTAGCATTTTTATCTATTTCATCTTGATAAGGCCTCTTCCTATCAAGATGAAACAGAGAGATTAACAAGAAACTTAAAGGAATGTGAAACGTTTTTCTATGAAAATTTTAATTGTAGAAGATGAGGAGATGATCCGTGAGGGAATCAGTGACTATTTGACGGATTGTGGCTATGAAACCATTGAAGCAGCAGACGGTCAAGAAGCTCTGGAAAAATTTTCCAGCTATGAAATTGCTCTAGTACTGCTGGATATCCAGATGCCCAAGCTTAATGGCCTCGAAGTCCTAGCTGAGATTCGTAAAACCAGTCAGGTTCCTGTCTTGATGCTGACCGCCTTTCAGGATGAGGAATACAAGATGAGTGCCTTTGCCTCTCTAGCAGACGGCTATCTGGAAAAACCCTTCTCCCTCTCCCTTTTAAAAGTGAGGGTAGACGCGATTTTCAAGCGATACTACGATACGGGACGAGTCTTCTCCTATAAGGATACCAAGGTGGACTTTGAGAGTTACAGCGCAAGCCTAGCAGGTCAAGAAGTGGCCATCAATGCCAAGGAGTTGGAAATTCTGGACTATCTGGTGAAAAATGAAGGCCGGGCCTTGACTCGTTCTCAGATTATCGATGCTGTCTGGAAGGCGACAGATGAGGTCCCCTTTGACCGTGTTATTGATGTCTATATCAAGGAACTGCGGAAAAAGCTAGACTTGGATTGCATCCTCACTGTGCGCAATGTTGGTTATAAATTGGAGAGAAAATGAAACGAACAGGTTTATTTACAAAGATTTTTATCTATACCTTCTCAATTTTTAGTGTTCTGGTTATTTGTCTTCATTTAGCCATTTATTTTCTCTTTCCCTCGACTTATCTGAGCCACCGTCAGGAAACCATTGGCCAGAAAGCGACAGCCATTGCCCAGTCCCTAGAAGGAAAGGATAGGCAAAGTATCGAGCAAGTATTAGACTTGTATTCCCAGACTAGTGATATCAAGGGGGCCGTCAAGGGAGAGATGACTGAGGACAAGTTAGAAGTCAAGGACAACCTTCCCTTGGACACGGACCGTCAAACTACTTCCCTCTTTATCGAGGAGCGTGAGGTGAAAACGCAAGATGGTAGCACGATGACTCTCCAGTTTCTGTCTTCCATGGACCTGCAAAAGGAAGCTGAGCAGATCAGTCTCCAATTTCTCCCCTATACCTTGCTGGCATCCTTTCTGATTTCTCTCTTGGTGGCCTACATCTATGCTCGGACTATTGTTGCCCCGATTTTGGAAATTAAGCGTGTGACCCGTCGGATGATGGATCTGGATGCTCAAGTGCGATTGCGCGTGGATTCTAAGGATGAGATTGGTGATCTTAAGGAACAGATCAATAGCCTCTACCAGCATCTTTTGACAGTCATTGCAGACTTACATGAGAAGAATGAAGCCATTCTCCAGCTGGAGAAGATGAAAGTCGAGTTCCTACGAGGAGCTTCTCATGAATTGAAAACACCTCTGGCTAGTTTGAAAATCCTAATCGAAAATATGAAAGAAAATATCGGTCGTTATAAAGATAGAGACCACTATCTTGGAGTTGCCTTGGGGATTGTGGATGACCTCAGTCATCACGTTCTCCAGATATTGTCTCTTTCTTCTGTTCAGGAATTGCGAGACGAGAAAGAAGAGATTGACCTCCTTCAGATGACGCAAACTCTGGTTAAGGATTATACTCTACTCGCCAAGGATAGAGAACTTCAGATAGACATTAGCCTAACCTATCAGCAGGCTTACATAAACCCATCTGTGATGAAGTTGATCCTATCGAATCTCATCAGCAATGCTATCAAGCACTCCACTCCAGGTGGCTTGGTTCGAATTGGTGAAAGAGAAGGGGAGCTCTATATCGAGAATAGCTGTAGTCCTGAAGAACAAGAAAAATTGGCCCAGTCTTTTTCTGGCAATGCCAGTCGCAAGGCCAAGGGTTCTGGAATGGGACTCTTTGTGGTCAAAAGTTTATTAGAACATGAGAAATTACCTTATCATTTTGAGATGCAGGGCGATCAATTGAGCTTCTTCATACGTTATCCCAAAGTCACTCAGGGCTAAGGGGAAGAAAGGGTTTACATTGATTGGATTGGAAGAAATTCAATCGAAACTATGGGAAAAACTAGCTTTTTTTATCAAAAAGTGATAAAATGAACAATGTAAATGGGATGTCCCAAAAAATATATAGGAGGCCTGACAAATGGCAATCGTTTCAGCAGAAAAATTTGTCCAAGCAGCTCGTGACAACGGTTATGCAGTTGGTGGATTTAACACAAACAACCTTGAGTGGACTCAAGCTATCTTGCGTGCAGCAGAAGCTAAAAAAGCTCCAGTTTTGATCCAAACTTCAATGGGTGCTGCTAAATACATGGGTGGTTACAAAGTTGCTCGCAACTTGATCGCTAACCTTGTTGAATCAATGGGTATCACTGTACCAGTAGCTATCCACCTTGACCACGGTCACTACGAAGATGCACTTGAGTGTATTCAAGTTGGTTATACTTCAGTTATGTTTGACGGTTCACACCTTCCAGTTGAAGAAAACCTTGAAAAAGCTCGTAAAGTTGTAGAATTTGCTCACGCAAATGGTGTATCAGTAGAAGCTGAAGTTGGAACTATCGGTGGTGAAGAAGACGGAATCATCGGTGATGGTGAATTGGCTCCAATCGAAGATGCTAAAGCAATGGTTGCAACTGGTATCGACTTCTTGGCAGCTGGTATCGGTAACATCCATGGTCCATACCCTGCAAACTGGAAAGGTCTTCACCTTGACCACTTGCAAAAATTGACTGAAGCTGTACCAGGATTCCCAATCGTATTGCACGGTGGTTCAGGTATTCCTGATGACCAAATCCAAGCAGCTATCAAACTTGGTGTTGCAAAAGTTAACGTTAACACTGAATGCCAAATCGCATTCGCTAACGCAACTCGTAAATTTGCTCGTGACTACGAAGCAAACGAAGCAGAATACGACAAGAAAAAACTCTTTGACCCACGTAAATTCTTGGCTGACGGTGTAAAAGCTATCCAAGCATCAGTTGAAGAACGTATCGACGTATTCGGTTCAGAAGGTAAAGCATAATCTAGCTGAACAATACATACAGAACCTGCCCATTGGGTGGGTTTTTTGTGTGATGGAAATAAATTATTTTCAAGTTTAGGAGGTGTAATTAAATTTGATTCTAAGAAAGTTTCTAATTTATGATAAAATAATATTAGGCTTTCAAAGAGAGGAGGAGAATCATGAGTTCAGCAGATTTTATCTTTTTAGATGGTTATGAAAATGCAGAATTTGATATCCAAGCATTTTGTGCTTCGCTGAGAGATAGGTATTCAGGTGTGATTATAAGGGAAGAAAACGATCATGAAAAAGCCTATCGTTTATTATGGGATTACCAAAGTCCCGAGGTCTCAGTTGAGGGTGCTTTGAATCGAAAAAATGATGTCTTCGTTATAAACTACTTCGATTCAAAAAATCGGTTACAAGATTATGCCGCCTATATCCTCTGGCTTCGGGAATGGTTTCCATCAGATCAGAAGGTTCTCTTTTGTGATGAGGGTTACACGAAGATATTTCCTCTTCCTCACGACATATCTACAAAGGAGATTGAAATGAAACTTCATAATGAAGGATAAAAAAGTGAATCGAATAGATTCATTATTGAATTTCAAAGTATCAGAAGGAATCATTTGAGGCGACAAAGGTCACCTTTTTGTGTACTGTTGAAGTTGATTAAAGATAGTGAAATTTTTATCGTATATGTATAGCAATGTTGCATCGTATTGGAAAGGTTTTCGTGCTATAATATTAATTAACAATAAAATTTAGTACATCAAAAATTACTAGAGATGTGGGATGTGAGGTTTAAGATGAGACAAGCAGGACAATTTGATTGGGTAGATTTTTATAAAGAATTTGCGTTTAAACTTGTGAGCTATAAAGAGAAAAGGGCAGAGCTCATTCAAAAGGTTAAGGCAATTTATCAAATGACGGGCATTTCAATGCCAACCTTGGACAAGGACAACAATATCATGGATATTGACCCTTTTACAATTTTTGGTCTATTCAATAAAGGGTTGAAAAATGAAAATCGGATTAAAATTTTGACTGCTATTGCAGAATTATTTGAATTATCTCATGATGTTCCAACTTCATTCGACAGTATTCCCGTTCTCAATAAACAGAATGCGACCTATTATCTTTTTTATACAGATAGAGGGGTTAGTGATATTGATGATTTGTGGGAGCTTTTTGTAGCGGCATTAGCTTATTCCGAAGATTCATCATCTGAAAATAAGGAGCTTCTCTCAGGCTATTTTGATAAAGTCATCAATAGAAAAAACAATGGTACTGCTAAAGTTACGATGGGCTTATATTGGATTGCCTCCAATTCGTTTTTAAATATAGATGGACCAAACAAGGAGTATATTTACGAATCTGGGAAATTACCTTTAGAATTAGTCCATAAACTCCCAAAGGTGAATTCGAAAGTTTCTGCATCAGATTATTTTTCTATTGTTGAAATACTTAAAAACTATTTAGGTAGTCCACAGTCTGAATTGAAAAACTTCAATGAATTGTCTTTTGCAGCGTGGAAGTATTCTGAACAAGTGAAAAAAGAAAAACAAGCAAAAAATGAAGTTACTGAGAGTTCAGCACCTAGATATGATCTACCATCTGAAGACACTAAAGAATCAGAAAAAGTGGATACTAGCTATACTAGGGAAGATTTTCTAAAAGAAGTTTTTGTATCAGCAGAGGATTATGATCGATTGGCAACGATTCTTCGCCTTAAGAAGAACATCATATTGGAGGGGGCTCCGGGTGTTGGAAAAACATTTACTGCTGATCGACTAGCTTACTCACTGATGGGTGAAAAAGCGATCGATAGGGTAAAGATGATTCAGTTTCACCAAAGTTACTCGTACGAAGACTTTATTATGGGATTTAGACCTTCTGCCAGTGGTTTTGAACTAAGAAAAGGTCCCTTCTATCAATTTTGTAAACAGGCTGAGGGCGATGAAAGCAATGATTATTTCTTTATCATTGACGAAATTAATCGAGGAAATTTGAGCAAAATATTTGGTGAATTGTTTATGCTTATCGAAATGGATAAGCGAGGAAGAGATCTACAGCTTCTTTATTCGGATGAACAATTCTCAATTCCGGAGAACTTATACATTATTGGTATGATGAATACTGCCGATCGTAGCTTAGCCATGCTAGATTTTGCCTTGAGACGAAGATTTGCATTTTTTGAGTTGAAACCAGGATTTGATTCGGATGGCTTCAAAGAATATCAATCACACTTGAAGAATGAAAAATTTGATGCATTAATAAATACTGTGAAGCATCTAAATGAAATCATCGCTTCTGATGAAAGTTTAGGAGAGGGTTTTTGCATAGGCCATAGTTATTTTTGTAATCTAATACCGAATAGTATCGACCAACAAGTTCTTTCGAGTATTGTAGAGTATGAACTGATACCTCTTTTAAAGGAGTATTGGTTTGATGAACCTAGCTTAGTTAAAGAATGGAGTGGCAATCTAAGGAGTGCGATTAAGTGATACCGATAAAGAATGTTTATTACATGCTGACTTATGCTTTTAAGGTTCTTAAGGGGCAAGGATATCAGAAACTTGCCACAGAGGAGTTTCATCATACGGCTGATTTGATGAGTGCTATCTTGGCTAAAGGAATTGCCATACAGCTTAAGAGAGGACTGGGAAAGGAATACCTTGCTCAAGTGGAAGAACTCTCTACACTAAGGGGAAAAATTGAGATTACAGAGTCAATCAAAAGTCAATGTACTCTTGGGAAGAAAATATTTTGTACTTATGAAGAGTTTTCAGTAAATAATAGGATGAACCGTATTATAAAATCAACGGTCAATCTTCTGTTGAAAGCAGATATCTCCAAGGATAGGAAGAAAGAATTGCGGAAATTGATGGTTTATTTCCGTGATGTTGAACCGATTGATTTGGAAACTGTTAACTGGAATCTGCAATACAACAAAAATAATCAATCTTATAGAATGATGATTGCCATTTGCTATTTAGTGGTAAAAGGTTTATTGCAAACAACATCAGATGGTAACATGAAGATGATGAGTTTCTTAGATGAGCGACGAATGAACAGATTGTATGAAAAATTTATCCTTGAGTATTATAAAAAACATTATCCAGAATTAAATGCGAATGCAGCACAGATACCGTGGGCGTTAGACGATGGTATCTGTGAGATGCTCCCTATCATGCAAAGTGATATTCAGCTTCAAAAAGAGAATTCTATCTTGATTATTGATGCTAAATACTATAAAAGTACAACTCAAATGAATTTTAAAAAGTATTCTCTCCACTCCAACAATCTTTATCAGATTTTTACATATGTCAAAAATAGAGAATACCAAAATCAAGAACATGGTAGCAAAGTGTCGGGGATGTTGCTCTATGCAAAGACAGATGAAGTAGTTCAACCAGATAATGTTTATCAAATGCACGGTAATCAAATCAGTGTTCAGACTTTAGACTTAAATATTTCCTTTAAAGAAATAGCGAATCAATTGGATACCATTGTTGTATCACATTTTGGAAATGTAAAAAAGTTCCGATGAAGCAGCGGAGAGTGAATCTAGTCGTTTTCAAGATATTCGATCACTGGGATATTCTATGCTTTCTTTCCTATCCCACAAAAAACACTTGTTTTCCCTTCTTAATTACTTTATAATAGAGTGTTACTGAGGCCTTCTAATGTGATAAAGAAGACAGATTTTAGGAGATGAGAAATTGGCTTTTTGTATTTAGAGGACACGGTTTGTTGATTTCTTACTAAGGGGAGATAGATATGGCAATGATAGAAGTGGAACATCTTCAGAAAAATTTTGTGAAGACTGTTAAGGAACCAGGCTTGAAGGGGGCTTTGCGCTCTTTTATTCATCCCGAAAAGCAGACCTTTGAAGCAGTCAAGGATTTAACCTTTGAGGTGCCCAAGGGGCAGATTCTAGGCTTTATCGGGGCCAATGGAGCTGGGAAGTCGACGACCATCAAAATGCTAACTGGGATTTTGAAACCGACATCTGGTTTTTGTCGGATTAACGGCAAGATTCCGCAGGACAATCGCCAAGACTATGTCAAGGATATTGGTGTAGTCTTTGGACAACGAACCCAGCTATGGTGGGATTTGGCTCTGCAAGAGACCTACACGGTGTTAAAAGAGATTTACGATGTGCCGGACTCGCTCTTTCACAAGCGCATGGACTTTTTGAATGAAGTCTTGGACTTGAAGGACTTTATCAAGGATCCCGTGCGAACTCTTTCACTTGGTCAACGGATGCGGGCGGATATTGCAGCCTCCTTGCTCCACAATCCCAAGGTTCTCTTTTTAGATGAGCCGACCATTGGTTTGGATGTTTCGGTCAAGGATAACATTCGTCGGGCCATCACCCAGATCAATCAAGAGGAAGAAACAACCATTCTCTTGACCACTCACGATCTGAGCGACATTGAGCAACTCTGTGATCGGATTTTTATGATTGACAAGGGGCAGGAGATTTTTGATGGAACGGTTAGTCAGCTCAAGGATACCTTTGGAAAGATGAAGACTCTTTCCTTTGAACTGCTACCAGGTCAAAGCCATCTGGTCTCTCACTATGAAGGCTTGCCTGATATGACCATTGATAGACAAGGAAATAGCCTTAATATTGAATTCGATAGTTCCCGCTACCAGTCAGCTGATATTATCAAGCAAACCTTGTCTGATTTTGAAATCCGTGATTTGAAGATGGTGGATACGGATATTGAGGATATTATCCGTCGCTTCTACCGAAAGGAGCTCTAAGATGATCAAATTGTGGAGACGTTATAAACCCTTTATCAATGCGGGGATTCAGGAGTTGATTACCTATCGAGTCAACTTTATTCTCTATCGAATTGGCGATGTCATGGGGGCTTTTGTCGCTTTCTATCTCTGGAAGGCTGTCTTTGATTCCTCGCAGGGGGCCTTGATTCAGGGCTTCAGTATGGCGGATATCACCCTCTACATCATCATGAGTTTTGTGACTAATCTTTTGACTAGGTCTGATAGCTCTTTTATGATTGGGGAGGAGGTCAAGGATGGCTCTATTATCATGCGTTTATTGCGACCAGTGCATTTTGCGGCCTCTTATCTTTTCACCGAGCTTGGCTCCAAGTGGTTGATTTTTATCTCTGTTGGACTGCCATTTTTAAGTGTTATTGTCTTGATGAAAATTTTATCAGGGCAAGGGATTGTAGAAGTGCTAGGCTTAACGGTCCTTTATCTCTTTAGCTTGACGCTGGCCTATCTGATTAACTTTTTCTTTAATATCTGCTTTGGATTTTCAGCTTTTGTGTTTAAAAATCTATGGGGTTCCAATCTACTCAAGACTTCCATAGTGGCCTTTATGTCTGGGAGTTTGATTCCCTTGGCTTTCTTTCCCAAAGTGGTTTCAGATATTCTGTCCTTCTTGCCTTTCTCATCTTTGATCTACACTCCGGTCATGATCATTGTTGGGAAATACGATGCTAGTCAGATTCTTCAAGCGCTTTTGCTACAATTCTTCTGGATCATAGTAATGGTGGGCTTGTCTCAGTTGATTTGGAAACGAGTCCAGTCCTTTATCACCATTCAGGGAGGTTAGTATGAAAAAATATCAACGCATGCACCTGATTTTTATCAGACAATACATCAAGCAAATCATGGAATATAAGGTGGATTTTGTGGTTGGTGTGCTGGGAGTTTTTCTGACTCAAGGCTTGAACCTCTTGTTTCTCAATGTCATCTTTCAACACATTCCTTCGCTGGAAGGTTGGACTTTTCAAGAGATTGCCTTTATCTATGGCTTTTCCTTAATTCCCAAGGGACTGGACCATCTCTTTTTTGACAATCTCTGGGCACTGGGGCAACGATTGGTACGAAAGGGAGAGTTTGACAAATACCTGACTCGTCCTATCAATCCTCTCTTTCACATCCTAGTTGAGACCTTTCAGATTGATGCCTTGGGCGAACTTTTGGTTGGTGGAATCCTTCTGGCGACAACGGTCACCAGTATTAGCTGGACCTTTCCTAAATTCTTGATTTTCCTAGTTTGTATTCCTTTTGCGACCTTGATTTATACTTCTTTGAAAATCGCGACTGCCAGCATCGCTTTTTGGACCAAGCAGTCAGGTGCTATGATTTACATTTTCTATATGTTTAATGATTTTGCCAAGTACCCGATTTCCATTTACAATTCCCTTCTTCGTTGGTTGATTAGCTTTATCATCCCCTTTGCCTTTACAGCCTACTATCCTGCTAGCTATTTCTTGCAGGAAAAGGATGTCTTCTTTAATATCGGTGGTTTGATTCTGATTTCCCTTGTTTTCTTTGTCATTTCTTTGAAACTATGGGACAAGGGCTTAGATGCCTACGAAAGTGCGGGTTCGTAAGAGGAAGAAACTCAAAGCCTTGTCTCAGGACAGGCTTTTTTAATCGTGATGAAAATTCCTTGACATCTATTCTCAGAGTGCTATACTAAAAGGGTAATCGCCGATTTAGCTCAGTTGGTAGAGCAACGCACTCGTAACGCGTAGGTCACAGGTTCAAGCCCTGCAATCGGCATTTTGGGAAATGTAAAGAAAAGCAAAGAATATTTAAAGTGTTAGTTTAAAGGCAATCATCACAAGTTAGCTTTTTAAAATAGGTTAGTATTTTTGGAATCTTTGACCAAAGTGTGACCAAAATTTGACCAAAAAGTCAATGAATATAGAATAAAGTGGATCAGGAAACTGGTCTATTTTATTTTGTAGTTATTGAACAAAAGTGGTCTATTTTAGGTTGACAAAAATACGCATAATGTGTATAATAATAAGTGTAAGGAGGTAACGATAATATATGCCACTTACAGGTAAAGAAATGGTGAAACTAGCTCTTGAGAATGGATGGGTTGAAGTTCGTCAAAGGGGAAGTCATCATCATTTTAAGAAAGAGGGTTTTTCTTATCTTGTCACGATTCCAGTTCATGGAAATGAAGATTTAGGAAGAGGTTTGGAAAGAAAGATTCTCAAAGATTTAGGATTGTAAGTCTTACATTCCTAAGTCTTTTCACATTGGAGGTAGTAGAATGTTAAAAACGTATCCAGCTATTTTTCATAAAGAAGGAACAGGATATTGGGTAGAATTTCCAGAATTTGGTGGAGGCACAGAAGGCAAAAATATTGAGGAAGCAATGAAAAATGCTCGTGAAATGCTTGAAAATGTTTTAGCTTCTTATATCGATGAAGGGATGGCGCTGCCTACTGCAAGTGATATTTTAAAGATTGAAGTTTCAGATGGTTTTGTGTCAATGATTCAAGTTGATCCTGCACCTTTTGTGAGAAGTAATAAGGCGATTAGGAAGAATGTGACCGTTCCTGAATGGCTAGTTCGTCTTGCTGATCGAGAAAAGATTAACTACTCGGAAGTTTTGGCACAAGCATTAGAGAAGAAGTTGCAAGTTTAAATTTAAAGTCTGTGTTTATTAGGGAATAAATTTGTTATGCATTGGTAAAAGTAATATAATAGATATACAAAATAAATTAAGGGGAATGCCATGTCACAAATTGCTGTTAGGGTAGATGATGAATTAAAAAAGAAGCAACTGCCCTTTTTAATGAGTTAGGCTTGGATATGACAACTGCTATGAAGTTGTTTTTGAAGCAAAGTGTGTTGACGAGAAGTATTCCGTTTGAGTTAAAACTTGATTCAGATTATGAAATTGAGTTAGAAGATGGTGATTATATTCGTACAAGAAATATAGATGAATATAATGAAGTTACTCAGAAGGCTTTTAAAGAGAGTATTAGTAAATATAAAAATGAGGGGATAACAAAAAGCCCTGCAATCGGCAGAATGAAGAAGTCCATTAGGGCTTCTTTTCTTTTGTTACGAATATTCAACCACTTAGACAGAGATATTGACCAGATAGGTAAAAAGGCTTGTTCTTGAAAAAATCCTCTGCTATAATGATTTTTGTAGGGGGCGTGAAGGGTTGGTGTCAGACAACTCAAGTTCCTAAAAAAGAAAATGGAGACAAAAAATGAAAAAATTATTGGGAATTATATTTTTAGTAACAGCAGCGGTAGTATTGTATTTTGGCTATGTTGGATGGCCAAGTTTGGATGTCAACCTCTGGTCGCTCATTCCGGTAGGATTGTTCCTCTATTTCACACTAGAAAACTTTTTGAAAAAAGATTATAAGGCTAGTCTCATGTGCTTGATTATTGCCTTTATCATTGCAAATGCTATTTTGGACCTTTTGCCAATTTCAAGTGGTTTGGTGATTGGTGCAGGAGTGCTAGCTTGTGTAGGACTTGGCTACCTCTTTCCTGATAAGGATAAAAAAGAAGATAAATAGAAAAGTCTCGAGGTTTCTCGAGACTTTGTTTTTATTTACCAGCGTAGTATTTTTGGATGCCTTTCACAATACCTGCGACTAGTCTATCTTGGTATTGATCATCACGAATACGTTGATTTTCAGTGAAATTATCCATATAACCGAGTTCTAGGAGGACGGCTGGTTTGGCAGTTTCGCGTAGAACGGCAAAACTGCTTTCCAATAAGCCAGCATCCTTGGCTCCTGTTTCTGCAAGGAGAGAGGAGTGGATAGCAGCAGCGAGGCGCTTGCTTTCACTCATACGATCAGGGTGATTGTGCCAGTATTTATTAATCTTACTTGGATAATCAGGTTCATCGCTATAGGAGTAGGTTTGAATACCGCTCGCTTTTGAGTGAATGTTTCCAGTAGCATTGAAATGGATACTGATAAAGATATCAGAGTTGGTTTTATTTACCATTCTTGAACGCTCAGTCTTAAAATCAACGTCAATATCACTATCGCGAGAAGTGAGAACCTTGTAACCTAGTTCTTCTAACTTAGCACGAAGTTTACGGTAAATCTGCATGTTGAGATCTTTTTCAGCGACATTGTAATAAAAGGCACCGGAATCCCGACCGCCATGTCCAGGATCTAGGAAGATAGTTTTACTGTATTGGCCTTTTACAAATCCACCTTCTGTTGAGACTTCAGAAATCCATTGGCCGTATTTTTGGAACAAGTGTTCCTTTCCATCTATCTTGTAGGTTCCTGAAACATAATGTCCATTATCATCTAGGTAGTAGCGTGCTTTGTCAGAGTTATCGTAAATCCACTCATTCTTGGCCATATAGCCACCAGACTTGAGATAGTAGGCTCCAATCCATTCACGAGCCGCGTAGGTTCCATTCGCTTTTAGATAGAACCAACTGTTGTAGGCCTTATCAAAGATCCACTCTTTTTCAGCCATGGCTCCACTAGATTTGAGGTAGTAGCTTCCTTTCCATTTATTGGAAAGCATGACTCCATTCTGTTCAAAAGCATACCAAGTTCCCTTGATTTTCTCCCATTTGTCTTGGCTATATTTCCCATATTCATTAGCGTAATACCAATTTTGATCAATCTTCACCCAAGAGTTTTCCGCCATAGCCCCGCTACTGCCGAGCAAGTAAGCACCAACGGTCGTTTTGCTGAGCATCACGCCGTTTTTGTCAAAATAATACCAGGAACCGTTTACTTTTTCCCATTTGTCTTGCGAGATTCTGCCAGATGGTGTGACATAATACCAATTTTGGTCAACCTTCACCCAGCCATTCTCCGCCATAGCCCCGCTTTTAGTAAGGAGATAACCATCAACGATTGTCTGACTGAGCATGATACCATCTTTGTCAAAGTAGTACCAAAATCCTCCGATTTTTTCCCATTTTTGCTGGATGATTTTTCCAGACTCATTGGCGTAGTACCATTTCCCTTCAAGATACACCCAACTATTTTCTACCATGACCCCATCTTTATTGAGAACATAGCCATCAAAGATAGTATCACTAAGTCGATTTCCCTCTTGGTCAAAATAATACCACTTATCTTGAATTTTTTTCCATTTGAGGACGGGCTGATTGTTTTCATAGAAACGCCACTGCTTATTTTCTTCCTGCCATCCTTCTTTTTTAGGGGCTTCTTCTTTTGTCCAGTCTTTTGGAAGTGTTGCAACCTCCTCCTCAGTTTTAGTTGAAAGATCTTTCTTATCTTCCTTAGAGTTGCTTTGTTCGGTGGTAGCAGGAGGATTGGCATTACTTTCCTCTGCGTAGATAGGTGCTTGTGCCAATCCTGCCATTGAAAGGACAACAGCACTTGCCAATATAAACTTTTTCAACGATATTCTCCAATCATTATTTTCTAAGAAATATTATAAAATATGTCTGATGGTTTATCAATTATCAAACTGAACTTCTTCTAGTAGATACTCGATAAAGCGTTCGCCCATTTTAGACAGGCTGGTTTTTTCATGCTGGATATAGACCAGCTCAATGGGATCGTCTATGTCCAGTGGAATGGAAACGATATTGTCTCCGTTAAGGTTGCTGTTCAAAATCCCTGTTGCAATGGTGTAACCATCCAAACCAATCAAGAGGTTAAAGAGGGTGGCACGGTCACTGACCACGATAGATTTTTTATGGTATTCCTGCGAGAGAATCTCTTCAGAGAAGTAGAAGGAGTTGTGAGTCCCTTGGTCATAGCTGAGGTAAGGGAAGTTCTCCAAGTCTTCTAGTTTAACCTTATCTTTCTTTGCCAGAGGGTTGGTCTTGCTGACAAAGATATGTGGTTGCGCTGTAAAGAGATGGTGGGCCAAGAGGTGGTTGTCATCCAGCATTTTCGTTAAAACATCACGGTTATAACTGTTCAAAAAGAGGACACCAACTTCACTACGGAAGTTCTTGACATCGTCGATAATCTCCCAAGTCCGAGTTTCACGAAGGAAAAGCTCGTATTTTTCCATATCACTTTTCTTAAGTAGCGATACAAAGGCATTGACCACAAAGGCATAGTGTTGAGACGAAACGCTAAAGAGTTCGCGGTGGGCAACAGGGTTTTTATAGCGTTCCTCCAGAAGCTGGGTTTGCTCGACAACTTGACGGGCATAGGAGAGAAACTCCATCCCATCACGGGTCAAGGTAATGCCCTTTGGATTGCGAATAAAGATTTCAATACCCATTTCATTTTCCAAGTCTCGAACGGCATTAGAGAGACTTGGTTGGGTAATGAAGAGTTGCTTGGCTGCTTCATTCATAGAGCCAGTTTCGACGATTTTGATAATATAGTGTAATTGTTGAATTCTCATGCTTTTATTGTACCACACTTGCGGAAGAATGAGCAAAGAAGATGAAGGGAAGAGAGGAAAGCCCCAAACTGGTATTGAAAAAAAGTCTAAAATCTGTTAGAATGAAAGCTATGAAAACATTCTATGATGTGCAGCAATTTCTCAAACAGTTTGGCATTATTGTCTATGTGGGGAAGCGCTTGTATGATATTGAACTGATGAAGCTCGAACTCTCTCGGATCTATGATGCAGGTCTGATGGACAAGCTAGACTATCTAGAGGCGGAAGCTGTTCTTCGTAGAGAGCACAAGATAGAATTAGACTACATAGAGAAAAATGGAGATAAGAACTTATGACAATTTGGATTGTTTGGGGAATCGTTCTGGCGATGGCGGCATGGATGGGGTATAACTACCTTCGTATTCGTCGTGCGGCTAAGATTGTAGACAATGCAGAATTTGAAGCCCTGATTCGGAAAGGGCAGTTGATTGATGTTCGTGATGCAGCAGAATTTCACAGAAAACATATCCTCGGTGCCCGCAATATTCCTTCAAGCCAATTGAAGTCAAGTCTAGCGGCCCTTCGTAAGGATAAACCTGTCCTTCTCTACGAGAACCAACGTGGACAACGAGTGACCAATGCAGCACTCTATCTGAAAAAGCAAGGCTTCTCTGAGATTTATATCCTTTCTTATGGCTTGGATTCTTGGAATGGTAAGGTCAAGACTAGCTAATGTTCTATTAAAAACTGTCGAATGATAGATAAAGCTAGCATTTTAAGGTATCATCATTTATATTAAACATAAGGAGACTTTATATATGAATTCACAACAAAAGAAAAAACACTCACTTGTTTTAGGTATCCTATCTATTGTGCTCGGTTTGTTATCTCCAATTGTAGGTCTGGTTTTGGGGATCGTAGGATTGGTCTTGGCTATTTCATATCAAAAAGAGTCACAATTAGACTATAAAACAGAAAAAATTCTGAATATCATAGGACTTGTGGTTTCTGTACTTAATTGGATTCTAGCCGTCGCAATATTTTTTAGATAAGTAAAAACAAAAAAAGCTTTAAACATAAAGCTTTTTTGTTTTATCCACTTTTCTCTAAGTGTTTTTTAATCATCTCTAATTCTTCTAGATTCAAGGGACGGTATTGCCCTTCTGATAGCTCTGAATTTAATGTAAAATCGCCGAACTGGACTCTTTTTAAGGCAGTCACCTTGACACCAACTGAGAGGAACATTTTCTTGACTTGATGAAACTTGCCCTCAGAGATGGTGATGGAGGCTCGGCTCACTGATGGGCTTGAGAACAGAATTTCTAGTTTGGCAGGTTTGCAGACGGTGCCATCTAAAAAGACAATCCCATCTGTGAACTTTTGGATATGGTCTGGTGTGAGCAGTCCATTGACTTCAACTTGGTAAGTTTTATCCACATGATATTGAGGATGGAGGAGTTGAAAGCCAAGAGGTCCATTGTCTGTCAAAAGGAGCAGTCCTGTCGTATCGCGGTCTAATCTGCCGACAGCATAGAGCTGGTCAGACTGGATGTCAGGTGGGAGTAGGTTCATGACGGTTGGAAGTTTCTTATCCTTGCTAGCTGTAACGACTCCGTTTGGCTTATGAAGCATGAGGTAGATGTGCTCATATCCTTGGATTTGCCTTCCTTGAAAAACTAATTTCTGCAATCCAGTGTCGACATTTTGAGCGAGGGAGCGAGCTGGACTATCGTCGACTAGAATTTCTTTTTTTAATAGAGCCTGTTTCATAGCCTTGCGACTGATCTTTTCTTGGGCTAATAATCTATCTAAACGCATACCAGCCTATCTTATCATAAGTCTCTGACTTTGAAAAGAGTTGCCTTGCCTAGAAAAGCAGAGTGAAAACATTTACACTTAGCTGAACTGTGATTTTTGGATAAGACTGTGGTATAATTGTTCAGTTAGAAATAAAAATTTAAATATTAGAGGAAATCATGACAAAATTAAGAGAAGATATCCGTAACATTGCGATTATCGCCCACGTTGACCACGGTAAAACAACCCTCGTTGACGAATTATTGAAACAATCTGAAACTCTTGACGCTCGTACTGAGTTGGCAGAGCGTGCGATGGACTCAAACGATATCGAGAAAGAGCGTGGAATTACCATCCTTGCCAAGAATACTGCTGTAGCATACAATGGCACACGCATCAATATCATGGATACACCAGGACACGCGGACTTCGGTGGAGAAGTTGAGCGTATCATGAAAATGGTTGACGGTGTTGTCTTGGTCGTAGATGCCTACGAAGGAACCATGCCACAAACTCGTTTCGTATTGAAAAAAGCTTTGGAACAAGACCTTGTCCCAATCGTGGTTGTTAACAAAATCGACAAACCATCAGCTCGTCCAGCAGAAGTAGTGGACGAAGTCTTGGAACTCTTCATTGAGCTTGGTGCAGACGATGACCAGCTTGATTTCCCAGTTGTTTATGCTTCAGCGATTAACGGAACTTCTTCCTTGTCAGATGATCCTGCTGATCAAGAAAAAACAATGGCACCAATCTTTGATACCATCATCGACCATATCCCAGCTCCAGTAGACAACTCAGATGAGCCTTTGCAGTTCCAAGTGTCTCTTTTGGACTATAATGACTTCGTTGGTCGTATCGGTATTGGTCGTGTCTTCCGCGGTAGTGTGAAAGTTGGAGACCAAGTTACCCTTTCTAAACTAGACGGCACAACCAAAAACTTCCGTGTTACAAAACTCTTCGGTTTCTTTGGTTTGGAACGTCGTGAAATCCAAGAAGCCAAAGCTGGTGACTTGATTGCCGTTTCTGGTATGGAAGACATCTTTGTCGGTGAAACCATTACTCCGACAGATGCCATTGAACCACTTCCAATCCTTCACATCGATGAGCCAACGCTTCAAATGACTTTCTTGGTAAACAACTCACCATTTGCAGGTCGTGAAGGGAAATGGGTAACTTCTCGTAAGGTGGAAGAACGCTTGCAAGCAGAATTGCAAACAGACGTTTCCCTTCGTGTTGACCCAACTGACTCACCAGATAAATGGACTGTTTCAGGACGTGGAGAATTGCACTTGTCTATCTTGATCGAAACCATGCGTCGTGAGGGTTATGAACTTCAAGTATCTCGTCCAGAGGTTATTGTAAAAGAAATCGACGGTGTCAAATGTGAGCCATTTGAGCGCGTGCAAATCGATACCCCAGAAGAATACCAAGGATCTGTTATCCAAAGCCTTTCTGAACGTAAGGGTGAAATGTTGGATATGATTTCAACTGGTAATGGTCAAACTCGTTTGGTCTTCCTTGTTCCAGCGCGTGGTTTGATTGGGTACTCAACTGAGTTCTTGTCAATGACTCGTGGTTACGGTATCATGAACCATACCTTCGACCAATACTTGCCATTGATTCCAGGGGAAATTGGTGGACGTCACCGTGGTGCCCTTGTTTCCATCGATGCTGGTAAGGCTACAACTTACTCAATTATGTCTATCGAAGAGCGCGGAACCATCTTTGTCAACCCAGGTACTGAAGTTTACGAAGGAATGATCATCGGTGAAAACTCTCGTGAAAATGACTTGACAGTTAACATCACTAAGGCTAAACAAATGACCAACGTTCGTTCTGCTACCAAGGACCAAACAGCTGTAATCAAGACTCCTCGTATCTTGACGCTTGAAGAGTCTCTTGAGTTCTTGAACGATGACGAGTACATGGAAGTAACGCCTGAATCTATCCGTTTGCGTAAGCAAATCCTTAACAAGGCAGAACGTGAGAAAGCCAACAAAAAGAAAAAATCAGCTGAGTAACAGCTAGAAAGAGATAAAGATGGTCTATTTAATCATAGGGATACTCTTATTACTACTCTATGTATTTGCGACACCCCAAAGTATCAAAGGAACAGTCAACATCGTTATCTTGGTCTTTGTGGTTGTTGCACTCTTGATTTTGTTGATGTTGTCCATCTTGCAGATCTTCCAATTACCGACAGAATTCTTTGTCACAATCGCCATGCTGGCCCTAGCCTACTTTAGCTTGAGAGACATTACGCTCATGCCTGTAAAAAAGGCTAAAAGAAGATGATAGAAGAGGCTGGGCAATGGCTCAGTTTGAGGAGAAAAATTAGTAAATTTTTCCCTGACAAAACGCATAATATCAAGGTTTTTGAATGCCTGATATTATGCGTTTTTATGATTTTAAAAACTTTTTGAACAACCTATTAGAAAGTGGATACTCTTACAATTATTTTGGAAATAATGTAGCTTCTGATTTAATATATATCTTCTTAGGACAGCTATTGTTTCAACGTTTTTAGGAGTAGCTTTGTTTTAGACATAAAGAAAAAGATTGGAGAAAATCGTTCAAAATGAACTTTTTCTTCAATCTGGAGGTTCACACCTCTTTTTTCTTTTTTCTTCTTTCTTATTTCTTTTTCCGATTTAATACGGCATTGAGGACAATGGCAAGCAGGCTAGCTACGACAATTCCATTTGAGAAGAACATTTGGAAGGCTGTTGGCATGCTGACAAAGAGATTACTATTGTTGAGTCCGACACCTGCAGCGATGGATACAGCTGCGATAAGGAAGTTGTGTTCATTGTTAGCAAAGTCAACGCGAGCGAGGATTTGCATTCCTTGAAGGGAAACAAAACCAAACATCACCAGCATGGCACCTCCAAGGACAGGGCTTGGAATGATTTGGGCAAGGGCGCCAAACTTAGGTAGGAGTCCAAGGAGGACTAGGAAACCAGCTGCATAATAGATTGGCAGACGGGTCTTGATACCTGACAATTTGACCAAGCCAACGTTTTGTGAAAATCCTGTGTAAGGGAAGGTGTTAAAGATTCCTCCGAGAAGTACGGCTAAACCTTCTGCGCGGTAACCGTTGCGAAGGCGCGTGCTGTCGATTGGATCCTTTGTGATATCAGACAAGGCCAGGTAAACACCAGTTGACTCAACCATAGACACCGTTGCGATGATACACATCATGACAATAGAGGAGATTTCAAAGGTTGGCATCCCAAAGTAGAGAGGAGTTGGGACATGAACAAGTGGTGCTGCCGCAACAGGCGAGAAGTCCACCAATCCCATGGTAGCAGCGATGGCAGTTCCGACAACCAAGCCAATCAAAATAGAGATGGACTTGATAAATCCTTTGGTAAAGATATTAATCAAGAGGATAATCAAAACAGTGATAGCTGCAAGCAAGAGGCTTTTCCCAGTTGGCTCTGGGACATTATTTCCCATATTTCCGATAGCGACAGGAATCAAGGTCAATCCAATCGTGGTAATAACAGATCCTGTTACGATAGAGGGGAAGAGATTGGCTACTTTTGAGAAAATGCCTG
Organism: Streptococcus oralis subsp. dentisani; assembly: GCF_002096615.1. Lineage (GTDB taxonomy): Bacteria > Bacillota > Bacilli > Lactobacillales > Streptococcaceae > Streptococcus > Streptococcus oralis_U. Next base: position 42,154 of record NZ_NCUX01000027.1, on the reverse strand, counting down.
AAATCAGAACCACATAAATCCCTGAAACGATAAGGGCGCCAAACATAGCACCGCTACCGTGGCTTTGACCAATCATAATCAAGGGAGCAACCGACTGGAAGGCCACTCCGAGAACAACTGGTAGCCCAACACCAAAGTATTTGTTGAGTTGGAGTTGGAGGAAGGTGGCCACCCCACACATGAAGATATCTGTTGAAATCAGGTAGGTCAACTGCTCAGCTGAATAGCCAAGAGCTGTCGCAATCATAATAGGGACTAGGATAGAGCCTGAGTACATTGCGAGAAGGTGCTGAAGTCCTAGAACCGCGGCTTGCGAGTGTTTTTCTTGTTGTTGCATTAGAGATCTGCCTCCTTAAATACGACCTGACCATTTTCAAAACGTTTCAAACGAGCGAGTGATAGGACTGGATAGCCAGCTTTCTCGAGCAAATCACGACCGTCCTGGAAGGATTTTTCAATCACGATACCGATAGCTTCGACTTTTGCTCCGGCCTGTTCGATGATTTGGATCAATCCTTTGGCAGCTTGTCCATTGGCTAGGAAATCATCGATAATCAAGACTTTGTCCTCAGGTGAGAGGAATTTTCCAGCGATGGAAACAGTGCTGGTCACCTGCTTGGTAAAGGAGTAGACTTCGGCAGTTAAGATGCCTTCGTTCATGGTGATGTTTTTAGCTTTCTTTGCGAAAATCATGGGAACATCTAAGGCTTCAGCTGTAAAAACAGCTGGGGCAATGCCAGAAGCCTCAATCGTTACAACTTTGGTAATGCCAGCAGTTGCGAATTTGTCCGCAAAAACCTTACCAATCTCCCGCATCAAACGATAGTCAACTTGGTGGGTTAAAAAGGAATCCACCTTGAGGATGTTGTCACCCAAGATATGCCCATCCTCAAGGATGCGCTCTTCTAATAATTTCATAAGACCTCCTAAAGTCTAAAAGTCAAATTACTTGTTGTTTAAATGTTTCTATAGTGATCCCGTTTGCTAGTGCTATATATTTGATAAAATGATAAAACTAGTACGAGCGAAGCGAGTTTTATCAAATATTTCCCGCCGTAGTGGTATCATAGACAATAATCTTGTTATTGTCTATGACGGGATTTTTGAGACTTTTGGCTCAAAAATTAGGGATGAAATTCCGAAGGAAGTTGCTCCCGTCCGCACTAATTAAGGGAAATATTAAAAATATTTAGTTTACACTTAAAGGCGTGCTTTAATAAAAATATTTAAAAGGACCTACCTAATCCCCTAAGTAAGTCCCCAAAATAGGCATGGCCAAAACCATACCTTCAGCTGACATACTCATTGTTAGGTGTTCCGGCACCTTGTAGAAACGTCGTGCCAATTCACGACATAAACAAGTAAAATGGTACTATAATAAAACGTCCAAGCGTTAATGTTATTATTTTACACTAAATAACTTTAGAAATCAAATATTTTGTTGGCGTTTAGATGAAAAAAGCGAACAAACAGAAACCTACAAGACGATACAGTATTGTAGGTTTCGAATATTCTATTCGCTAAATCTTAAAAAATAACCATCAGGATCCAAAATCGCAAATTCATGAGGGTAAATAAAGCTATCTCCCACTCGAAATTCTCTTTTGGTCAGCGGACGATGGATAGGATAGTCAGCTTCCAGCAGTTTTTGGTGGAGCTGAGGGACATCTTCAATGCCAAAGGAAATATTGACACCGCGCCCGAAAGGATAGGTTAGTTGGGCTAATTCTTCTGTGCTGCCTTCTTCTAGCATAAGTTGGCAGTCTTCAAGCGAGAGGAAGAGAAATTTCTCCTCTGGACGCTCGTATTCGACAGAAAATCCCAGCAAGTCGCAGTAGAAGTGGCGTGACTTTTCGAGGTCAGATACTACAAATTCAGGAATGATAGCTTGATAGTCCATTAGCTTTCTCCTTAGAGCTCAATCTCCATGACAATGGGTGTGTGGTCTTGGCGCGCACCCGAGTCAATCATGTCAGACTTGGTCACCTTATCAACCAAGCGGTTGCTAGTGAGCCAGTAGTCGATTCTCCAGCCTGTATTGTTGATTTTAGAAGTCTTGCTGCGTTGTGCCCACCAAGTGTAGCGCTCTGGGATATCGCCGTGAAGATGGCGGAAGGTGTCAGTAAATCCAGTTGCCAAAAGGTTGGTAAATCCAGCACGCTCCTCGTCTGTAAAACCAGGTGAACGGCGATTGCTGGCAGGATTTGCAAGGTCGATTTCCTTGTGAGCCACGTTGTAGTCACCGGTCGCAAGGACTGGTTTTTCTTTGTCTAGTTGCGCCAAATACTCAGCGTATTTGACATCCCAGACTTGACGCTCTTCCAAGCGTTTGAGACCATCGCCAGCGTTTGGTGTGTATACTTGGGTTACGAAAAATGTATCAAATTCCAAGGTGATGATGCGGCCTTCCAAGTCCATGGTAGAAGGAGCACCGATTTCTGGGAAGCTAATCGCTGGTGTGAGTTCTTTCTTATAGAGGAACATAGTTCCAGCGTAGCCTTTGCGAGCAGGTTCTTGAGAGGAACGCCAAGTATTTTCATAACCTGGGAAGAGTTCTTCTAAAATTTCCAAGTGTTTCTTTGTAGGCCCTTTTGCAGAAAGCTTGGTTTCCTGGATAGCGATAATATCAGCATTTTCGGCTACCAAGGTTTGTAGGACCTCTTGGGACAATTTTGCACGAGCTGAGTCGCTCGTTAGGGCTGCATTGAGGGAATCGATATTCCATGATATGAGTTTCATAAACTTACCTTTTTCATTCAGATTACAGACTATATTATACCAAAAAAAGGTCCATTTCCCCAACGTATGGCTTGAAAAATCACTCTCTTTCGTTTATAATTAAGAATGATTTTATGAAAGGGAGTGAAAATAAATGAAATTTTACTCATATGACTATGTCCTCAGCCAAATTGGTCAGCAAAATGGCATCATGATTGGCTTTGGGATTGTGCTCCTAGCTATCACAGGATTTTTTGCTTTTAAAGCCTATCGAGATAAAAAGGGGACTAAGTTTCGGGAATTGGTCATGATTTTGGCCTTGACCTTGGTAGCCATGCTTTTGGTAACAATCTCAAAATACCAGACCAATCAAGCCTCTAACAACCAATTTCAAACTTCCCTTCATTTCATAGAGGTTGTTTCCAAAGACTTGGGAGTGGATAAATCAGAAGTTTATGTCAATACTTCTGCAGCCACTGATGGAGCACTTATCAAGGTAGGTTCAAATTTCTATCGTGCCATGAACGGGAGCCAACCAGACAAGTATCTTTTAGAGAAATTAGAATTGCATCAAACAGACGCTATTGAATTGGTGGAGGTAAACAAATGACACTCAATTATATGGAAATTTTAATCAAACTGGCCTTGGGTCTTTTCTCTCTTGTTTTTGTTATTAATGTGACAGGAAAGGGGAATCTAGCACCTAACTCTGCTACAGACCAAATTCAGAACTATGTTCTTGGTGGTATCATCGGTGGGGTGATTTACAATAGTTCAATCAGCATTCTGCAGTACGCAGTGATTTTGATGATGTGGACGATTTTGGTCTTGACCCTCAAGTGGCTCAATAACAATGTTCGTTTTGTCAAACGCTTGATTGATGGAAAACCAACTCTCCTTATCAAAAATGGGCAGATTGACCCAGAAGCCTGTCGTTCAGTTGGTTTGTCTGCAGCAGAAGTTGCTCTCAAACTTCGTAGCCAAGGAATTTTCCAGATGAAACAGGTCAAACGAGCTGTGCATGAGCAAAATGGCCAACTCATCGTGGTCCAAATGGGAGATGAAAATCCTAAGTATCCAGTTGTGACTGACGGTGTGATCCAAGTCGATGTTTTGGAATATATTGACCGTAGCGAAGAATGGCTGCTTGATAACCTCAGCAAACAAGGGTATGACAATGTTGCCAATATTTTTATCGCTGAGTATGACAAGGGTGTCGTCTCAGTCGTAACTTATGAATAAGAAAAACCTGGGGTCTTGTACTCTTCAAAAATCAAATTCAAACTGCGTCAACGTCGCCTTGCCGTATGTAGGTTACTGACTTCGTCAGTTCTATCTACAACCTCAAAGCAGTGCTTTGAGCAGCCTGCGGCTAGTTTCCTAGTTTGCTCTTTGATTTTCATTGAGTCTTGGCCTCAGGTTTCCATTTGCAATCAGAAAGGGATTTTATGTCCATTATTCAAAAACTTTGGTGGTTTTTCAAGTTAGAAAAACGCCGTTATCTAGTCGGGATTGTGGCCTTGGTCTTGGTTTCCGTCCTCAATCTTATTCCCCCCATGGTTATGGGGCGGGTGATTGATGCCATTACGTCGGGGCAACTAACCCAACAGAACCTCCTTCTTAATCTATTTTATCTACTGCTGGCAGCCTTTGGGATGTACTATCTGCGCTATGTTTGGCGCATGTATATCCTTGGAACTTCCTACCGTTTGGGGCAGATTATGCGGTCTCGCTTGTTTGAGCATTTTACCAAGATGTCGCCAGCCTTTTATCAAGCATATCGGACAGGGGACCTGATGGCACACGCCACCAATGATATCAATGCCTTAACCCGTTTAGCAGGTGGAGGAGTCATGTCAGCAGTGGATGCCTCTATCACGGCACTGGTGACTTTGCTGACCATGCTCTTTAGCATTTCTTGGCAGATGACTCTGGTTGCCATTCTTCCCTTGCCTTTTATGGCTTATGCGACCAGTCGTTTAGGGAGAAAGACCCACAAGGTCTTTGGCGAGTCACAAGCTGCCTTTTCCGAACTCAATAACAAGGTGCAGGAGTCTGTATCAGGTAGCAAGGTGACCAAGTCTTTCGGTTATCAGGCGGATGAGTTGAAGTCCTTTCAAGCGGTCAATGAATTGACCTTCCAAAAGAATCTCCAAACCATGAAATACGACAGTCTCTTTGACCCCATGGTTCTCTTGTTTGTTGGTTCGTCCTATGTTTTAACTCTCTTGGTCGGTTCTTTGATGGTTCAGAAAGGGCAAATCACGGTTGGGAATCTGGTCACCTTTATTAGCTACTTGGATATGCTAGTTTGGCCTCTTATGGCTATCGGTTTCCTCTTTAATATTACTCAGCGAGGGAAGGTTTCTTACCAACGGATTGAGGATCTTTTATCTCAGGAATCACCTGTAAAAGACCCTGAGTTTCCTCTGGATAGTATTGAAAATGGACGTTTGGAGTACGCCATTGACAGCTTTGCCTTTGAAAATGAGGAGACACTGACGGATGTTCACTTTAGTCTGGAAAAAGGGCAAACCCTAGGCTTAGTCGGGCAGACAGGCTCTGGGAAAACGTCCTTGATTAAACTTCTCTTGCGAGAATACGATGTGGATAAGGGAGCTATTTATCTAAACGGTCATGATATTCGGGACTATCGTCTGACAGACCTTCGCAGTCTCATGGGCTATGTCCCTCAGGATCAGTTTCTCTTTGCGACCTCTATCTTAGACAATATCCGCTTCGGTAATCCTAACTTCCCCCTTTCAGCAGTTGAGGAAGCGACCAAGCTAGCACAAGTTTACCAAGATATTGTGGACATGCCTCAGGGCTTTGATACGTTGATCGGTGAAAAGGGAGTCAGTCTTTCAGGTGGTCAAAAGCAACGTCTGGCTATGAGTCGGGCGATGATTCTAGACCCTGATATCTTGATTTTAGATGATTCCCTGTCCGCCGTGGATGCCAAAACTGAGTATGCGATCATCGACAATCTTAAGGAGACGAGGAAGGATAAGACAACCATTATTACAGCCCATCGTCTCAGTGCGGTTGTCCATGCAGATTTGATTTTAGTCCTGCAAAATGGCCAAATCATTGAACGGGGCACGCACGATGACTTGCTAGCTCTGGATGGCTGGTATGCCCAAACCTACCAGTCTCAGCAATTGGAAATGAAAGGAGAAGAAGATGCAGAATAAGAAAGAACAATGGGCTGTATTGAAGCGCTTGATGTCCTATCTCAAGCCCTATGGCCTCCTGACCTTTTTGGCACTCAGTTTTCTCCTTGCGACGACGGTCATTAAAAGTGTCATTCCCCTTGTGGCTTCCCACTTTATCGACCAGTACCTCAGCAATCTTAATCAACTGGCCGTGACCGTTTTGCTGGTCTACTATGGTCTTTATCTCCTGCAAACTCTAGTTCAGTATGTTGGAAATCTTCTCTTTGCGCGGGTGTCCTACAGTATTGTCAGAGATATTCGTCGGGATGCCTTTGCCAATATGGAAAAACTGGGCATGTCTTATTTTGACAAGACGCCAGCAGGATCCATCGTTTCTCGTTTGACCAATGATACCGAGACCATCAGTGATATGTTTTCAGGGATTTTATCCAGCTTTATCTCAGCAGTTTTTATCTTTCTGACAACTCTGTATACCATGTTGGTGCTGGATTTTCGTTTGACAGCTTTAGTTTTGCTATTTCTTCCCTTGATTTTCCTTTTGGTCAATCTCTATCGGAAAAAATCAGTGAAAATCATCGAAAAAACCAGAAGTCTCTTGTCGGATATCAATAGTAAGCTGGCAGAGAATATCGAGGGAATCAGGATTATCCAGGCCTTTAACCAAGAGAAGCGCCTGCAAGCAGAATTTGATGAAATCAACCAAGAACACTTGGTCTATGCCAACCGATCTGTAGCCTTGGATGCCCTCTTTTTGAGACCTGCCATGAGTTTGCTGAAACTCCTAGGCTACGCCGTTTTGATGGCCTACTTTGGTTACCGTGGTCTTTCTATAGGGATAACGGCCGGAACTATGTATGCCTTTATCCAGTACATCAACCGTCTCTTTGATCCCTTAATTGAGGTGACGCAAAACTTTTCAACCCTTCAAACTTCCATGGTGTCTGCAGGTCGTGTCTTTGCCTTGATTGACGAGAAGACCTATGAGCCTCTTCAAGAAAATGGACAAGCCAAAGTCCAAGAGGGTAATATCCGTTTTGAACATGTGTGTTTCTCATATGATGGCAAACACCAGATCCTAGATGATATTTCCTTTTCGGTTAAGAAGGGAGAAACCATTGCCTTTGTAGGACATACAGGTTCCGGGAAATCTTCGATTATCAATGTTCTCATGCGTTTTTATGAATTTCAGTCAGGCCGCGTTCTCTTGGATGGGGTGGATATTAGGGACTACAGTCAGGAAGAGCTGAGAAAGAACATTGGTCTGGTCTTACAGGATCCCTTCCTCTATCATGGAACCATCAAGTCCAATATCGCCATGTATCAAGATCTTAGTGATGAAGAGGTCCAGGATGCAGCTGCCTTTGTCGATGCAGATTCCTTTATTCATGACCTTCCTCTGGGTTATGATGCACCTGTGTCTGAGCGTGGTTCGAGCTTTTCTACTGGCCAGCGCCAGCTTCTTGCCTTTGCCAGAACAGTCGCCAGTCAACCTAAAATCCTGATTTTGGATGAAGCGACAGCCAATATTGACTCGGAGACAGAAAGTCTGGTTCAAGCTTCTCTGGCTAAAATGAGACAGGGACGGACAACCATTGCCATCGCTCATCGCCTTTCCACCATCCAAGACGCCAACTGTATCTATGTCTTGGATAAGGGGCGCATCATCGAGAGTGGAACCCATGAGGAACTCTTGGCCTTGGAAGGAACCTATCACAAGATGTATCGTTTGCAGGCAGGTGCCATGTCCTAATAAGAAATCCTCCAAATCACAGCTTTCTTGCACCGCCTTTTCTATTTTGTGGTATAATGAAAAATGTTGACAAATAGTATACTAAAAACAAAGGAGAAACAGCATGCTGAAATGGGAAGACTTGCCCGTGGAAATGCAATCAAGCGAGGTTGAGTCTTACTACCAGCTTGTCTCTAAAAGGAAGGGTTCGCTGATTTTCAAGCGTTGCCTGGATTGGGTTCTGGCCTTGGTTTTACTGATTTTGACTTCCCCAATCTTTCTCATCTTGAGCATTTGGATCAAGTTGGATAGCAAGGGACCTGTCATTTACAAGCAAGAGCGCGTGACCCAGTACAACCGTCCGTTCAAGATTTGGAAGTTCCGTACTATGGTGACGGATGCGGATAAAAAAGGAAGTATGGTGACTTCAGCTAATGATAGTCGCATTACCAAGGTTGGAAATTTCATTCGCCGTGTGCGCTTGGACGAACTACCTCAGCTGGTTAATGTCCTGAAAGGCGAGATGTCCTTTGTAGGCACAAGACCTGAGGTGCCACGTTACACCGAGCAATATAGCCCTGAAATGATGGCAACCTTGCTCTTACCCGCAGGGATTACCTCTCCAGCAAGTATCAACTACAAGGATGAGGACACTATTATCAGTCAAATGACCGAAAAAGGCTTGTCAGTTGACCAAGCCTATGTCGAACATGTCCTCCCTGAAAAGATGCGCTATAATCTCGCTTATCTCCGAGAATTTAGTTTTCTTGGAGATATCAAAATCATGTTTCAAACCGTGTTTGAAGTACTAAAATAAAGTAGTCATAAGAAAATGAGTACAGATAAAAGGAGCAAATCAATGCCAAATTACAATATTCCATTTTCACCACCCGATATTACCGAAGCTGAAATTGCTGAAGTAGCGGACACCCTCCGTTCTGGTTGGATCACGACAGGTCCTAAGACAAAAGAACTAGAACGCCACTTGTCTCAATACACACAGACACCTAAGACTGTCTGCCTTAACTCTGCGACAGCAGCTCTTGAATTGATTTTGCGTGTTTTGGAAGTGGGTCCTGGTGACGAAGTTATCGTTCCAGCCATGACCTATACAGCTTCATGTAGTGTTATCACTCACGTAGGAGCAACCCCTGTCATGGTGGATATTCAAGCAGATACGTTTGAGATGGACTATGACTTGCTTGAGAAAGCCATTACTGAAAAGACTAAGGTGATCATCCCAGTAGAACTTGCAGGGATTGTTTGCGACTACGACCGTTTGTTCCAAGTCGTGGAGAAAAAACGTGACTTGTTTGTAGCGTCTAGCAAGTGGCAAAAGGTCTTTAACCGTATTGTGATTGTCTCTGATAGTGCCCATGCTTTGGGATCTACTTATAAAGGACAACCAGCTGGTTCTATCGCTGACTTTACTTCCTTCTCATTCCATGCAGTTAAGAACTTTACAACGGCTGAAGGTGGAAGTGCGACTTGGAAAGCCAATCTAGCGATTGACGATGAAGAAATGTACAAGGAATTCCAAATCCTTTCCCTTCATGGTCAAACTAAAGATGCCCTTGCCAAGATGCAACTGGGATCATGGGAGTATGACATCGTAACCCCTGCCTACAAGTGCAACATGACAGATATCATGGCTTCCCTTGGTTTGGTACAATTGGATCGTTACCCTGGTTTACTGCAACGTCGTAAGGAAATCGTAGACCGTTATGATCGTGGTTTTGCTGGTTCTCGCATCCATCCATTGGCACATAAGACGGATACTGTCGAATCAAGTCGCCACCTCTACATCACACATGTTGAAGGAGCAAGCTTAGAAGAACGCAATCTCATCATCCAAGAATTAGCTAAAGCAGGAATTGCAAGTAATGTTCACTACAAACCACTTCCTCTGTTGACAGCCTATAAGAATCTTGGTTTTGATATGGCAGATTATCCAAGAGCCTATGCCTTCTTTGAAAATGAAATTACGCTCCCTCTTCATACAAAATTAAGCGATGAAGAAGTAGACTATATCGTTAAGACTTTGGTGAGAATTTCCGAAGAAATCCTTGGTTCTGGAAAAAATTCATAAAAAAATCTTGACAAAGATAGAACAATAACATATAATATTCTCAATAAATCAGAAAAGTAGTTATTTTTGATCTTCAGGGAGCCTGTGGTGATTGTGAACAGGCGGTTGGAAGTAGTGAAAGTGGGCTGATTTAAAAAATGAATTTGAAACAATGAAAATTCGGTGCGCACACCTTACAGTGCAACTTGTTGTTAGACAAGGTAGAGATATAAAGGGAAATTCCCTTTATAATTGAGGTGGCACCGCGTTACCAACGCCCTCACACAGATTGTTTTCTGTGTGTGGGCTTTTTTCATATCTTGAAACCAATACAGAAAGAGGAAAAATTTATGACAACTAAAGGTTATTTTGGACAATTTGGTGGTAGTTTTGTACCGGAGCCGATTCAGGCTTTGTTGGATGAGTTGGAAGCGACATTTGATAAGTACAAGGATGATCCAGAGTTTTTGGCAGAATTTCGCCATTACTTGAAGGATTATTCTGGTCGTGAAACACCACTCTATTTTGCGGAAAGTTTGACAGAACACTTAGGTGGGGCTAAGATTTACCTCAAGCGCGAAGACCTTAACCACCTTGGTTCTCATAAGCTCAACAACGTTTTAGGACAAATTCTTCTTGCCAAACGTATGGGCAAAAAACGAGTGATCGCAGAAACAGGGGCTGGTCAGCACGGTGTTGCGACTGCAGCTGCGGCGGCTAAGTTTGGTATGGCCTGTGATGTCTACATGGGGGCAGAAGATGTGGAACGCCAACGTCTCAATGTTTTCCGTATGGAGATGATGGGAGCAACTGTGCACGCAGTTGAAACAGGCACTCGTACCCTCAAAGATGCGGTTGATGCAGCCTTTGGAGCATGGATGAATGACCTTGAAGCCTTCTACGTTTTGGGATCTGCTGTAGGTCCTCATCCTTATCCTACCATTGTTCATGAATTCCAAAAGGTCATCAGTGAAGAATCTCGTCGTCAAATCTTGGAAAAAGAAGGCCGTTTACCAGACTACGTCATTGCCTGTGTAGGTGGTGGTTCCAATGCCATCGGTGCTTTTTCACAGTATGTGGCTGATGAAGAAGTTAAATTGGTTGGAGTTGAAGCTGCTGGTCATGGACTTGATACAGACAAGCATGCAGCCACTATGACAAAAGGTAGTGTCGGTATTGTCGACGGGATGAAGACTTATGCAGTATTTAAAGAAGATGGAGAGCTGGCACCAGTTTACTCTATCTCAGCTGGTTTGGACTATCCAGGCGTTGGCCCAGAACACGCCTACTTTAAAGATTCAGGTCGCGTGGAATATGTGGCAGCGACGGATGAAGAAGCTGTTCAAGCCCTGCTCCTTCTCAGCAAGACAGAAGGAATTATCCCAGCGATTGAAAGTTCACACGCTATTGCAGAAGCAGTTAAACGTGCACCGAAACTAAGTAAAGATGAGATTATCATCATCAATGTCTCTGGTCGTGGAGACAAGGACGTAGCTGCGATTGCGGACTACCTAGAAGCAAAGAAATAAACAATACTTCATCTAATCACACAGGAGTAAAAAAGTGATATTATTGATTGATAACTATGATTCCTTTACCTATAATCTGGCTCAGTATATCGGAAATTTTTCTCCTGTTGAGGTGCTGAGGAATGATGATACTCGTCTCTATGAGGTGGCAGAAAAGGCGAAGGCCCTTGTCTTTTCACCTGGACCTGGCTGGCCAGCTGATGCTGGAAAGATGGAAGATATGATTCGAGATTTTGCAGGCCGAAAACCAATTTTAGGGATTTGTCTTGGACATCAGGCTATTGCTGAGGCATTCGGTGGAAAACTCGGCTTAGCACCCAAGGTCATGCACGGTAAACAAAGTCAGCTACAATTTGAAGCTCCATCCATTCTCTATGATGAAATAGAGAACAAATGTTCAGTCATGCGTTACCATAGTCTTATGGTAGAGGAATTACCCGAAGATTTTGAAGTTACAGCTCGTTCGACAGATGATCAAGTCATAATGGGCTTCCAACACAAGACTTTGCCCATCTACGGTTTCCAGTATCATCCAGAAAGTATTGGTACGCCAGATGGTTTGTCCACTATTCGAAATTTTATTGAGAAAGTAATTTAACTGGAAAATTTCACTTAATTGAAAAGCTCTCCATAAAAGAGAGCAGTATTATCAGAGAATTACTAGCTTACCAAAAATAATTACACAAGCAGCAAGCAAGAGGAAAGGCACAAAAGGAAGTCTTTCCTTTTTCTTTTGGAGGAGAAAGGCCAGAATCCCCGTCGCAGAAGCAAACTGAATCAAGATGAGCAACTCTGTCGCACTAAAGACGAGCGCACAGGAAGCTAAAAAGAGAAAATCCCCTGCTCCTATGCGGATGTCAATAAAATGGGTCAAAATTCCGAGAACAAGGAAGAAGACCATGACCAGATTCCAGCCAGAGCAGGTCATTAGGAGTAGATGAAAGACAATCCAGACCAGTAAAGGATATTCCTGATGGCGAAAGTCGTAGATGCCCAAGGTCAAGCCAGTAGTTATCAGGATGACTTGACCCAAGGAAAGAAAGCCCCAAGACCAAGACAGAAAGAGGAATCCCAAGCCCAATTCAAATAAGGCATACCAGACTGGATAAGGAGCCTTACAGTAGCGACAGCGAAAGCGATTAAAGACCTGCGAGAGGATAGGAATCAAATCTAACGGACGCAAGCGAGTCTGACAGGAATCGCAGTGACTGGCTGGACTGATAACGGATTGCTCTGGAAAACGGTCAATGACCAAACCGAGAAAGGAAGCGAGAATGCTCCCGACAAGAAAAAAATAAAGATCAATCATACTTATCTATTCGTAAAAAATAGGAGAAGTAGTATAATGGAGAAACACAGATAAGATGGTGAGGAAAAAAGATGACAATTCGTTTTGAAGAAAATGTGAGTACAGAAAACGCTCAATTCGTATGCCAATGGTCCAACTCCCTCGGCAAATCCTTTCAAGAACAATGGATGGGAACAATGATTCCTTTTCCCTTGACAATTCAAGTCTTGCAAGATTTGGAAGGAATCTTTTCAATCTTTGATGGACAAGAGTTTGTGGGGCTTATCCAGAAAATCAGGCTAGAAGACAGAAATCTTCATATCGGGAGATTTTTTATCAACCCCCAGAAACAGGGGCAAGGCTTAGGTAGCCAGGCTTTAAGGAAATTTGTTAGTTTGGCCTTTGAAAATGAAGACATAGATACTATTTCTCTAAATGTCTACGAGGCAAATCAAAGAGCCAAGCACCTCTATCAAAAAGAAGGATTTGAAATCGTTCAGATGGTTGAAGAACCTATACGAAAATACGTTATGAAAAAGGGGAGATAAAAAGCAAAAAAGCCTTGGAACTCAAGGCTTTTTCCTGTTGTATTTAGATGCCCCCTGCATGAATTTGTAAGAACTTTTCATATTGAAAATAAACAAAAATGTTGAAATATAGCTGATTTTAGGGAAATACTTTTAGGTGTTTTCAATGTCAGGATTTAAAAATGGGGCAAAAGTGGGGCAAAAACGAATGACTCGTATTTTGTTTGAAAACCTATAATACCTAATGATTATGCTATTCTAGATATATAGTTTTGTTATAAATAAATGTCAGTGCGAGATCAAATTGGAGGATAAAATGGAAAAACAAATTAATGAAAATAAAGCCTTGGTTCCCAAAGCTTTTTTATGTTATAAACTCATTAAAAGAACCCCCAGTTAGATTTGGAATATTTTTTATTCTGTGTCACATAAAAATAAATAAAATGAATGGCTATAGCTAGAGCTAAAATGGTTGTTATACTCACTACTATTATAGGATTAGAAGCAAAGATTAAAGAGAGAATCAAGGCAGCCAGATAGAGTGTCGCTTGGACACAGTAGTAACTTTTCGAATAGAGAAGATAGTGTTTGTTATAGGGCCCATTTACTAGGACAGCAGCTTGAAAGAGGCCAAATCCGATATAAGAGAAGCTGGTTGCAAAGAGAAGATTAGCTTCAGGATTCAGAAGAAAACTCATCGAAACGGTCATCATAATAAGTCCAATGAAAATAGGATAGTGACTGTAAATTAGAAATAGTCCCTTTTGATTAGATTTTTCATCAATAGCATGGTCGAATTGACCAAAATAAAACAAGAACAGAGAAATCATAATAATGAAATAAAGAACCGAATAAATCGAGAAATTCTCGATTGTAAAGAAGTTAGCTAGCTCCATAATCATCTCTCCAAACGTAATAATGACAAGAAGGGAGATGCGCTCGATTAAATGGGGGAGATTTACCTGGTAATGCTTATCTTTACTAAGCAAGATAATTGGCATAATAAATGTTAGCAGAATACTAGCAAATAAGACAGAGACTCCAACGTAAATAGGAAGAAGAGCTGCTAGATAGACTCCTAAACTTCCTAGACCTGTTATCCATAGAAAACCTTTGATACTTTCCCGATTAACATCATCGGTTGATTTTCTAAAAAATTCAACCAAATATTGTAAAAATAAGGTAAAGGTTAATGTACCAACAGCCCAACAAAGATAATGAAAATATTGTTGCCAATCAGGTCCAATCATATTGGCTATAAAGAGTAAAAGTCCCATTTTGATAAACATGATTACCATGTTAAATAAAGAGTTCTTTCCATAGCGATTGGTATAAATGGTTTGAATCATCCATGAATCAGTGAGAACCAAGACAGCCATGAAAAAATCAAGGAAAGAATTCCAAGTCAAAATACCGTTATGAAGATGCTCAATTAAAGTAGTTACTTTTGAAATTGCAAAAACAAAAACTAGGTCATAAAAAAGTTCTGAAAATTCTACACGTTTATGTTTAATAAGAGTTGTCATCTTAAGACCTTTCTATTTTAGAAGTACAATTTATTATAACAGAAAATGGTAATGAGAGAAAAGGATATGCTTAAATAACTTTATGTGGCGCGAATTGTCAAAACCTTGGAGCACATTTACCTCACGTACCAGCTTACAGGCGGAGTGTTTGACGATTGATAATGAAGTACGTGTATTTTGAGGCAAAAGATTTCGAGACTCCATTACGTAACTCCCATATATAAATAAAAAATGATTGTTTCATTATAGCAAATCTAAAGAAACACGCTAAAAAGCAACCCTGACGAGTTGCTTAAAATCCTATTAAAAATTAACTTTGTCAGGATCATCCTGAGTTTTGATGCCTTGAATCTTATCCAGGACTGCCATATCTTCCTCTGATAAGTCGAAGTCGAAGATATCTAGGTTGCCTTCAATATTTTTAGGTGTTACAGACTTAGGTAGTGGCAAGAAACCTTTTTGAAGGCTCCAACGCAGAGCAACTTGTGCCACAGATTTACCGTTACGTTCAGTCACTGCTTCAACATCTTCATTTCCAAAAATGCTACCTGTACCTAGTGGACTATAGGCTTCAAGAAGGATATCGCGCTCTTGGCAATAGGCAACTAAGTCTTCTTGGTTACAACCTGGAGCCAAGAGGATTTGATTGACATGTGGAACAATTTCAGCTGTTTCAATAAGAGCTTCTAGGTGGTGTTGCATAAAGTTAGACACACCGATAGCACGCACCTTACCTTCTTTGTAGGCTTCTTCCATAGCCTTCCATGCACCCGCATTGCCAGCCTTCCAATCATCATTCTCACGAAGCGCCTTTGGATTAGGCCAATGGATAAGTAAAAGATCCAAATAATCCACACCAAGTCTTTCGAGAGACTCATCGATAGAAGTCTTAGCTAACTCGTAATCATGCTTATCATTCCAAAGTTTGGTAGTTAGGAAAATATCCTCACGTGCCAAATTACTATCAGCAATCGCTTTACCTACAGAAACCTCGTTACCGTAAATTTGTGCGGTATCAATATGTGTGTAACCCGCCTTAAGTGCGAAGCTAACGCTGTTATAGGCTTCTTCGCCTTCGGCAATTTGCCAAGTTCCAAAACCAATTTTAGGAATAGCAACCCCATTTGCAAGTGTATATGTTTCCATGATTTTCACCTTTTCTTTTTTTAATAGTACTATCTTAAAGAAGATAAGGCAAAAATGCAAAGATTTGCTACGGATATTATTATGAATAGTTCCTTACTTCTTTTTCCGCTGTTGGTAACAGCCTTTGGAGATATTATTACTTGGGAAAAGAATGAATTTGTTGGTATTGTAAAATACAATCTTCAAGACTGCGACATTATTATCAAGAGCCTGAAATATTTTATTCAGTATTATAGGAGGTTTAATACCCGTTCTCATAAATTTGTCCCTCCAAAAACAAAACGTCTATTCGGATGGTACCGATAGACGAAGAATGTATTAAGATATTACAAGTCCTAAAAATTGAACAGGAGAAGGCCAATAAAGAGCTAGGAATCAAGAATAGGTATAAAATGATTTTTCAGCATTATGGATATGCCTACGATGTTCCAGATATTGCAACAGTCAATAAAGCTATAAAAGTAATGTTGAAGGAATTGCAAATTTCTCCATTGATTACTACCAAAGGAGCTAGACACACTTATGGTAGTTATCTATGGCACAATAATATTGATTTGGGAGTTATTGCGAAAATTTTAGGACACAAAGATATCTCTATGCTGGTTGAAGTTTATGGTCACACATTGGAGGAAAAAATTAGTGAGGAATTTATGGCTGTGAAAAGTTTGTTGTAAAAACACGGCAAATTGCACGACAATTTTTAAAAGGAAAGCAAAAAAGCCTTGTAAATCAAGGCTTTTTCCTGTTGATTTAGATGCCCCCTACAGGGATTTGGAAAGGACTTTCATATTGAGAGCAATTAAAAATATTGAAATATAAGTGATTTTAGGTATTTTCAATGTCATGATTTAAAAATGGGACAAAAGTGGGGCAAAAACCATACAGATTCTAAACTGTATGGTTCTTTTTTTATCTAACCAAGAAAGGTTAAAACTTATTAAAACAAATGCAATCAACTGTTGAAAACTTTTTAGTCCGTGTAATATAAAAACAAGTAAAAAGTTGAACTATAGGGAATATTGTGTCATAATAGGTAATAGATGAATAATTAATAGATTGGAAATAATGCTTTCTTACCTTAACAAGTTGAATTGGTTATACATTTTTTCGTCGCAATTGTGTCTATCTCTCGAGTTTAGCTAGTTTTTATAAGCTCTGGCTTCTAATCAATATAACAAATTTTAGAAGTGCATAAGACAAGATGGTGACATTACTACAGTCATTTCTAGTCACCATATGTTGCTGGCACAGGCTGTTTGTAGTGTTGGCTATTTACTAGTCAGTTTAATCGGAGTGTTTAATTTTTATTGTTGAAAGGTTTTTATATGGCGAAAATTCTATCTTTAGGTCTGACAGGTAAGAAATTACTTGCTCAGGGGTTCTTGTTTGTTCTGCTAGGTCTCATCTTGATGGTCACGGGGACTTGGTTGCCAGTAAAGGTTATTCGACTGGTTCTGTTTTTAGCTTGGATAGCAACGGTCTTAGATTTAGTATTACGTATTTTCAAAAAAAGTCAGTCAACGGACACCTTGGGAGTTGCACTGGTTAAATTGTTAGTGCTGGGATATTTGCTTGGCTCCAATCTTGCGACGGATGTGCCGATTTATATTTTGGCTCTTGTGATTGGAGTTTATCAGATTTTTCATGCTAGTATTAACCTTGTCACCTATGTTCTCTACCGCAAAAACAAAATTCGACCTCGTTTTCGTCTCTTACTAGATGGACTCGTACTAGTTTTTCTTGGTGGGACTAGTCTTTTGTCCTCTACAGGAAATTCTGTCTTTCAACTCTTTGTATTAGGGGCTTATTTTTTCCTTTATGGTCTGTCCAATATCCGTGACGGTTTCTTATTTGAAGGGGAAATTGGGAAAAACCATCTCAAACGTCGCATTAGAATTAGCTTACCTATTGTCCTAGCCGCTCTCATCCCTGCAAGAACTTTAGCAAAAATTAACAAATTTATGCTGGAAAATGCTGATGAGAGAGAGGATATCCATCTTGGAATGGTGAAGTCTGGTAAGACAGCGGAGCTTGAAATTTTTGTTCATACAGCTGAGACCTCTCTGTTTTCGGCAATTGGTCATGTGGATATCTGCTATCAAGGCCGTGTTATTTCTTATGGCAACTATGATCCGTCTTCTGAGACCTTATTTGGCATGGTAGGAGATGGTGTCTTATATTTCTGTGATCGTGACAAGTACATTGACCTATGTAAACGTGAGAGTCAAAAAACGCTTTTTGGTTATGGGATAGATTTGACGCCTGAAATGGAAAAAGCAGTTCAGAAAAAGTTGGCTGAATTGAAACAACTGACGATTCCATGGGAGCCAAGTGCAGATAAAATCATGACAGGTGATGGTAAGGAAGACTACACCTACGCTTATAAAATCAGACATGAGACAGATGGGGAACTTTATAAATTTATCAAATCTAAGTTTAAATCCTACTTTGTCTTATCTACAAACTGTGTGCTCTTGGCTGATACCATAGTCGGTCAGGCTGGCACCGATATCCTCTCACCCAAAGGATTTATCGCTCCAGGAACTTACCAAGCCTACCTTAATCGAGAGTTTGAAAAACCAAATAGTATAGTCGTATCTAAACATGTTTATTAAGGAGAATTTATGAACTTAGTAAAAAAATACACCCCGTTAATACTTTTTATAGGGCTGGTTGCTCTTGTAATTCTGAATGCATCGAGCTTTATATCAGGAGCAATCTCTCTCTTTGATGTAATATCAACCTTGATTTATGGTGCTGTTATTGCTTTTGTGCTTAATGTTCCTATGAAAAAAATTGAACAGTACTTAGTTAAATTGAAGGTAAAGGCAGAGTTGCGTCGTCCGATTGCCATGGTACTTGTTTTCCTAGCTCTTATCTTAATCGTGATTGCTCTTTTGGTTTTGGTGCTGCCAACCCTAGCCCAGACTATTAGTCAGCTGGGAACAGTCCTTTCAACAGTCCTTACTCAACTTGGGAAATTGCTAGGCAGCTCGGAATTTGTAACCAAAGACATGTTGTCAACTATCGTATCAGGCATACAGGGACAATCTAGTTCTATTAGCCAAGCTTTGATAGGTTTTTTATCAGGTCTGACTAGTAATATCGGCAATATTTTTTCAAGTTTGATGAATGCCTTTTTGATTATAGTCTTCACCTTTTTATTTTTATCCAGTAAGGAACATTTGGCAGCGATGACGAGTCGACTTCTAAAAGTTTTTCTTCCAGAGAAGGTGGTGATAAAGTTGACTTACATTGGACAAGTAGCACTAGAGACTTATGACCAATTTTTGATGAGTCAGCTGATTGAAGCAGTTATCATAGGAGTTATGATAGCGGTTGGTTACAGCGTGTTTGGGATACCCTATGGAGTAATGACAGGTATCTTTGCAGGAGTGCTATCGTTCATTCCTTATGTAGGGCCTATGATTGCTTGTGTTGTGGGAGCGATTTTTATCTTCACAGTGAGTCCTACTCAAGCCTTACTTTCTCTTCTTCTATATCAAGTTATACAGCTGATTGAAGGAAACCTTATTTATCCTAGAGTTGTAGGTCAGTCTATTGGTTTGCCAGCTATTTTCACGCTTGCGGCTGCTAGTATTGGAGGCAATCTCTTTGGCTTACTTGGGATGATATTCTTTACACCGATATTTGCTGTTATCTATCGATTGGTTAAGGAATTTGTCGTTGCAAAGGAAAATCAGGTAGATTAAGAAAAACTAAATTTAATAAGATATACTGAGAAGAGAGTGAGAGATTCTCTTCTCTTTTATTTTTAAATACTTTTCTACAAAAAGCTATTAGACGTTAAAAAAAGCCTTGGTTTCAAGGCTTATTTCTGTTGATTTAGATGCCCCCTGCAGGGCTCGAACCTGCGCCCCATAGCTTAAGAGTCTACTGCTCTACCAACTGAGCTAAGGAAGCAACAGAAAAAGCTGAGAATGTAACTTCCCAGCTTTTTTAATATGCCCAAAATGGCAGCTAGATTATTTACGAAAGGCATCAAGGATATAGGTGAAACCAACAATTAAAAATGCAAAGGCAACGACATAAACGACAAAGACACTTGTAGCTACTGGATTGAACAAAATCACTAGACCTAGTAAAAATGCAAGCAACGCTATCCACATGATATGGTTGCCAATAATAGGGAAAATCAATCCCAAACGATTGCCTTTAAAGAAAACTATAATGGCTTCTACAATTAACCAAATTCCTAAAATAGTTGGAATGACAACTGGCAGCGTCACAAAGCCATAGGCAACGAGGTAAAGAGCTAAGAGAAGATTAACAATCCCTTGGAAAAGATGAGCTGGTGAGCGAAGCTCTTTTGGTACAGAGAAATAGCCTAAAATAGCTGCTATAGAAGAAACCAGTAAACCAAATGCAATCCACCAGCTGTAAGCAACAAGATTAGCTACTGGGTTTGTAAATAGGAAAAGTCCTAAAAGGACAAAAACAACTCCTGCAAGGAATAGCAGTAAACGATTAGAAAATTTCATTTCAATACCCCCTATATAGTATAGTATAGTATAGTTTGATAATAAAAATATTATACACCTTTTTAGAGGAAATGTCAATAAACAAAATGGAAAATTTGGAAGTTTCAGTCTGATTTATGAAAAGAAAATCAGTTTTTATTATTTTGAAAATAAAAAGAGAAGATAAAATTTGTCTTCTCTACATGAAAATATTGTATGGCATCAAAGCAAAAGTAACTGGCTTTACACTATTTGTTAAGATGTAATTTGATTCAAAAAGAAAAGATAGATTTAAAATGTGGGACAAATGATGGGGTAAATCAGTTATAGACAAGCAAAAAAAGCCTTGATTTACAAGGCTTTTTCCTGTTGTATTTAGATGCCCCCTACAGGGATCGAACCTGTGACCCACGGATTAAGAGTCCGCTGCTCTGCCAGCTGAGCTAAGGAGGCAAAGAAAAAAGCTGTATTGGTGCCGAAACTTCACGGTTTGTATTGAACCCGCGCAATTAAGCAGGTGGGCAACTCGCTCTAACTGAAGCTGTTTCCGTGTGAGACGGCCTACATGCTGTTAGAAGACTTTTGTTTCCCTAATAATACAAAAAATAGTCGGTCAACACTTAAGTGTGAAGTCGTACACCACAGCGTTTCTATGTTTATATGATACCACTTTTTCAAAAAAAATCAAGAGGTAAGTGCAATTTTTTGAAAAGGATTTCAGATTTTTCGTAAACGGTCGATGGCTTCCTTTCTTTGAGCCAAAGCCCGTTCATATTTACCAGTATCTTCTGCTTGGAAATAGTGATGATTGCGAATTTTTTCTGGCAGATAGTCTTGCTTGACCCAATTTCCAGGATAGTTGTGTGGATAGAGATAGTCTTGGGCATTCCCCAGTTCCTTGCTTCCACTGTAGTGCCCATCACGCAGGTGTCGCGGAATAGGCAAGTGCCCTGATGTTTTGAGGTCAGCAAGTGCCTTGTCCATAGCCACGTATGCTGAGTTGGATTTTGGAGAAAGGGCCAAATCAATGACGACATTGGCAATGAGAATGCGGGCTTCTGGGAAACCAATCTTTTGAGCAGCATCCAGAGCAGTCACGGTATGAATCTGGGCTTCAGGGTTGGCCAAACCGATATCTTCATAGGCGATAACGGTCAAGCGACGAGCGAGACTCGGCAGATCCCCAGCCTCAATCAAGCGGGCAGCATAGTGAAGACTGGCATCGACATCCGAACCACGGATGGATTTTTGCAGGGCTGAGAGGACATCATAGTGTCCATCCCCATCTTTGTCCATAGTAATATAACTCCGCTGCAGGCTATTTTCCATGATATCAAGAGTGATATGGCGTATACCCTTGTCATTCTCAGGGGTAGAGAGAACAGCCAAATCTAGTGAATTAAAGGCAGAACGGAGGTCACCATTAGTAGAGGTTGTGATAAAATCCAGAGCGTCCTCATCTAGCTCAACTGGAAAGTCAAAACCCCGTTCAGGGTCAGATATAGCGATTTGAATGGCTTCTTTAACATCTTGATTGGACAAGGGTTCCAACTCAAAAATTTGAACACGGCTACGAATGGCAGGAGTGACAGAGAAGAAAGGATTTTCAGTCGTAGCGCCAATCATGATAACCAGACCACTTTCCAAGAGAGGCAAGAGGAAGTCTTGCTTGGTTTTATCTAGTCTATGAATCTCGTCTAGTAATAGGACGAGACCACCAGAGAATTTAGCCTCTTCCGCAATTTCTTGCAGTCGCTTTTTACTATCAACTGTCGCATTGAAAGTTCGAAAGGCATACTTGGTCGTTCCTGCGATGGCAGAGGCAATACTGGTTTTGCCGATTCCCGGAGGGCCATAGAGAATCATGGAGGACAGGCGATTGGCTTCCACCATGCGGCGGATAATTTTTCCAGGTCCGACCAGATGCTCCTGACCGATGACCTGGTCGATGGTTTTAGGGCGCATGCGAAGCGCGAGATTGTCTGGCATAGCAGTCCTTTCTAACATGGATTTTCTGATGTATATGTGGTAAGATGGTAGTATCTATTTTAGCATATTTCCGAGCAATCGGGGCGATTAAAGAGTCGCATAGAAAGAGGACAAAATGGCAACATATGGATTTTTAGATGTTTTAGAGGAAGAATTGGACAAGAACTTTCCATTTGACTATGAGATTAGTTGGGACAAGCGCAATCATGCGGTTGAAGTGAGTTTTCTCTTGGAAGCGCAAAATGCTGCTGGGGTAGAGATGGTGGATGAGGATGGAGAAGTTTCGTCAGATGATATTCTTTTTGAGGAAGCGGTGCTTTTTTACAATCCTGCCAAGTCAACCGTCAATGAAGAAGGCTATTTAACGGTCATCCCTTATCTGCCTAAAAAAGGATTTTCTCGCGAGTTTTTGGCTTATTTTGCACTATTCCTCAAAGATACTGCCGAGGTTGGGCTGGATGCGCTCATGGACTTTTTGGAAGATCCAGAAGCAGAAGAATTTGTCATGGAATGGAACCAAGAAGTCTTTGAAGAAGGGAAAGCAGGCTTGGAAGAAGGAGAGTTTTATCCTTATCCGAGATACTAGGAGTCTGATATGGAAATAGAAATTTCTGATTTTACTGGTTGCAAAATTGCCCTCTTTTGTGGTGATAAGCTCCTGACTATCTTACGTGATGACAAATCAAACATTCCCTACCCTAATACCTGGGAATTGCCAGGTGGCGGACGAGAGGGTGATGAAAGTCCTTTTGAGTGCGCGGCGCGTGAAGTTTATGAAGAACTGGGAATTCATTTGATTGAAGAGTGTCTGCTTTGGAGTAAGGTTTACCCAAGTATGCTTTTTGAGGGGAAGGAGTCAGTCTTTCTAGTTGGCAAGTTAAGGCAGGAACAGTTTGATAGTATCGTCTTTGGCGATGAGGGACAGGGATATAAACTGATGAGTATTGAGGAGTTTCTTAGCTCAGATAAGGTTGTCCCCCAGTTGCAGGACAGAGTGAGGGATTATTTGGAGGAAGTAAAATGATTTTTGCAATTGCAACAACGACACTAAATAAGGAAGTTAAACGCAAACTAAAAGCTGGACAATACTCTAGGGAAGAAGCTACATTCATTTATATAGAATATTTAAAGTTAAAAAAACAAAGGGAAAGTGGTACGAAAGTAGCTGGGATTTCTATGGCTGTTATTTGGGTATTAATGCTTGTTATACCCTTACTGAGTGATAGAGGTCTTGTACTGCCTCTTTCAGTATATTTTTTATTTTTGATACTGTTTGCAGGAATTGTTCTATTTGTTTATTATCTTATGTTTGGTATTTTTAAACAGCAGATTCATAACGCAATGAAAGAACACTACACGGATGTGATTGAAGAATTTGAGGGTCAGTAAAACAGCGTGTGGAAGAGCATAGGAAGCGAGTTGAGAGAGTGAATTTGGAGGTATTAGTATGATTCAGATTATCCGAGCAGGAGCAGAGGATTTAGAAACCGTAATTGCAATTCAAAGAGCTAGCTTTAAGGCTGTCTATGAAAAATATCAAGATGAGTATGATCCTTATCTGGAGGACCGCGAACGAATCAAATGGAAACTAGTCGAGCGTCTTAATAGTTATTACTACTTTGTAAAAGAAAAGGACGAAATTATCGGTTTTTTACGAATTCAGACCAATGAAGAATTGACGGAGGCTTGGTTGGGAACGGCAGCGATTTTGCCTCAGCATCAAGGAAAAGGTTATGGTTCTGAGGGATTGAGATTGCTGGAAAAGGAATTTTCAACGATTAAACAGTGGGATTTGTGTACGGTATTACAGGATGCGGGGATGGTCGCCTTTTATGAGAAAAATGGCTACCGTCAAACCCATATCGAGCCTGAAAAAGAAGGTATGGATATGGTTTACATGAAAAAATGGATAGAGAAATAGAAAGGATGGTTCGGTTACATTTCTAAACTGAACCCGCCCTAAACAGTGTGCCAAAAAGATAAACTTCTCTTAGACCCAAGTGTCTTCAGAGAATTTTCTATTTTGGCTTTGTGTTTTACGGGCTTGGTATCTTAATGATGGAAACATGGCAAGAGTTAAAAGTTACAGTGAAGCGTGAGGGGGAGGAGCTGGTCTCTAATCTCTTGATTGAGCTAGGAGCGCAAGGTGTTGCGATTGAAGATAGTATGGACTATGTGGGGAATGTCGACCGTTTTGGTGAAATATTCCCTGAAGTCGAGCAGCAAGAAGAAATCGTGGTGACAGCCTATTATCCCGAAACGGTTGATGTAGCGGCAGTTGAGGCAGACTTGCAGGCACGTCTAGCAGAATTGATAGATTTTATGGACTTAGGAGAGGTCAAGATTGGCATGACTGCCTTGGCTGAGGAAGACTGGGCAGACAACTGGAAGAAATACTATGAGCCAGCCCGTATTACTCATGACTTGACCATCGTGCCGTCCTGGACAGACTATGAGGCGACAATGGGAGAAAAGATTATCAAGCTGGATCCTGGTATGGCTTTTGGGACTGGAACGCATCCAACGACCAAGATGAGCCTTTTCGCCTTGGAGCAGGTTCTTCGTGGTGGTGAAACGGTGCTGGATGTAGGAACTGGTTCAGGTGTCCTTTCTATTGCTAGCTCGCTTCTTGGTGCCAAAGAAATCTTCGCCTATGACCTGGATGATGTGGCGGTTCGTGTGGCTCAGGAAAATATTGAGCTCAACCCTGGTATGGAAAATATCCATGTTGCTGCTGGAGATTTGCTCAAGGGTGTAGAGATTGAGACAGATGTGATTGTAGCTAATATCTTGGCGGATATTCTCATTCATCTGACAGAGGATGCTTATCGCTTGGTCAAGGATGAAGGCTACCTCATCATGAGTGGGATTATCAAGGACAAGTGGGACATGGTACGAGAGTCAGCGGAGTCGGCAGGTTTCTTCCTTGAAACCCATATGATTCAAGGGGAATGGAATGCCTGTGTCTTTAAGAAGACCAAGGATATCTCTGGTGTGATTGGAGGCTAGCATGCAACAGTATTTTGTCAAAGGAAGTGCTTGCTCTCCTGTCACCATTGAGGACAAGGAAACCAGCAAGCACATGTTTCAGGTCATGCGCCTGAAAGAAGGTGATGAGGTTATTTTGGTCTTTGAGGATGGTATCAAGCGTTTGGCGCGCGTGTTGGATGTGGAAAATCATCAGTTTGAGTTGGTCGAAGAATTAGCTGATAATGTGGAACTACCAGTCCAAGTAACCATCGCATCAGGATTTCCCAAGGGAGACAAGCTCGAGTTCATCACTCAAAAAGTGACGGAACTTGGTGCCAGTCAAATCTGGGCCTTCCCTGCAGACTGGTCAGTTGCTAAGTGGGACGGCAAGAAACTAGGCAAAAAGGTTGAAAAACTGGAAAAAATCGCCCTTGGAGCAGCAGAACAAAGCAAGCGTAATATCGTCCCAAGTATCCAGCTCTTCGAGAAAAAAGCAGATTTTTTAGCTCAGCTTGACCAGTTTGACTCTATCATAGTAGCCTATGAAGAATCAGCAAAAGAAGGAGAAGTCGCTGCGCTCTTACAAGCGGTCTCTGGTCTTGAAAAAGGAGCTAAACTGCTCTTTATCTTTGGTCCAGAAGGTGGTCTGTCACCAGCAGAAATCGAAAGTTTTGAAACTAAAGGAGCTGTCTTGGCGGGACTTGGACCTCGGATTTTACGAGCAGAAACAGCACCACTTTACGCCTTATCAGCCCTCAGCGTATTATTAGAATTAGAGAAATAAGAGGAAGAAAATGGAACAAAAACACCGTTCAGAATTTCCAGAGAAGGAACTTTGGGATTTAACAGCCCTATACCAAGACCGTGAGGATTTCTTGCGTGCAATCGAGAAAGCTCGCGAAGACATCAACCAATTTAGCCGTGACTATAAGGGCAATCTTGACACTTTTGAGGATTTTGAAAAGGCCTTTGCGGAATTGGAACAAATCTATATCCAGATGAGCCATATCGGCAATTATGCTTTTATGCCTCAGACGACAGACTATAGCAATGAAGAATTTGCAAATATTGCCCAAGCTGGGATGGAATTTGAAACAGATGCCAGTGTAGCCTTGACTTTCTTTGACGATGCCTTGGTGGCAGCGGACGAGGAAGTCTTGGACCGTTTGGGTGAATTACCACATTTAACAGCTGCCATTCGTCAGGCAAAAATCAAAAAAGCCCACTATCTCGGGGCAGATGTAGAGAAGGCCTTGACCAATCTCGGTGAAGTTTTCTACAGTCCACAGGATATTTACACCAAGATGCGTGCTGGGGATTTTGAAATGGCTGACTTTGAAGCCCATGGTAAGACTTATAAAAACAGCTTTGTGACTTATGAGAATTTCTACCAAAACCACGAGGACGCTGAGGTTCGTGAGAAATCTTTTCGTTCTTTCTCAGAAGGACTCCGTAAGCACCAGAATACGGCTGCTGCAGCCTATCTAGCTCAGGTTAAGTCTGAAAAACTCTTGGCAGATATGAAGGGATATGACTCCGTCTTTGATTATCTTCTAGCTGAGCAAGAAGTGGATCGTGCTATGTTTGACCGCCAGATTGACCTCATCATGAAGGACTTTGCACCGGTCGCTCAGAGATACCTCAAGCATGTTGCCAAGGTCAATGGTCTTGAAAAGATGACTTTTGCAGACTGGAAGCTAGACTTGGATAGCGCTCTTAATCCTGAAGTGACTATTGATGACGCCTATGATTTGGTCATGAAGTCAGTAGAACCTTTGGGACAAGAATATTGTCAGGAAGTTACTCGCTATCAAGAAGAACGCTGGGTGGACTTCGCTGCCAATAGTGGCAAGGATTCTGGTGGTTATGCAACGGATCCATATCGTGTGCATCCTTATGTCCTCATGAGCTGGACAGGCCGTTTGAGCGATGTCTATACTTTGATTCATGAAATCGGGCATTCTGGTCAATTTATCTTTTCAGATAATCACCAAAGTTACTTCAATGCCCACATGTCTACTTACTATGTCGAAGCGCCATCAACCTTCAATGAATTGCTTCTTAGTGATTACTTGGAACACCAATCTGACGACCCACGTCAAAAACGCTTTGCCCTTGCCCACCGCTTGACAGATACCTACTTCCATAATTTCATCACCCACCTCTTGGAAGCAGCCTTCCAGCGTAAGGTGTATACACTGATTGAAGAAGGAGAGACCTTTGGGGCAAGCAAACTCAACAGCATTATGAAGGAAGTTCTGACGGATTTCTGGGGAGATGCCATTGAAATCGACGACGATGCGGCACTCACTTGGATGCGCCAAGCTCACTATTACATGGGCTTGTATAGCTACACCTACTCAGCTGGGCTTGTTATCTCGACTGCAGGTTATCTTCATCTGAAACATTCAGAAACTGGAGCTAGAGATTGGCTCGAGCTCCTCAAGTCAGGTGGCAGCAAGACACCGCTTGAGTCAGCAATGATTATCGGAGCGGATATCTCAACAGACAAACCACTCCGTGATACCATCCAATTCCTGTCTGATACAGTTGACCAGATTATCGCCTACAGTGCGGAGTTGGGGGAGTAAAGGACGGATTTAAGACATTTTAATGACAAGATGAATACACAAAAATCACCTGTTTGAGGTGATTTTTTTATGCTTTAAAGATTTATTCAAATTTTCCTTTATTGGCCTCGTTTGAAGCCTTCATGCTAATTTGTAAAAGGTTGGCGAGATTTTCATTATCAAGGCTAGCTTCACCATTATTATCCACTTTTATGGCAAGGTAATGGGTGTTACGATCAAGATAATCCATGCCCTCTAGGTCTACGTAGTTGTCAGCTTTAAAATCAAGCGCCGCTAATTGATAAACAAATCGAATATTTAGAGCTTTGCCATAGTCTGTTTCAAGAACCTTTTGTTGTTCTTCCACCAGTCCTTGAAAGAAGTCTTGGAAGTTATCATGATAAGTAGCCTTGACTTCGTATTGGTAGGTATCTACAGATGGGGACATAAATTTCAAATAAACCATGTCGCCCTCCACCTTATAGTCCTCAAGAGTATAGGCACCTGCTTTTCCTAATGCATTAGTGTTGACCTTGAAAAACATAGGTGCATAAATTTTGAGAGGATATTTTTCTCCTTTATATTCAAAGACGGTATCATTTGAAAAATTCGGACGGATTTTAGTTAACTCAGGGACTAAATATTCGTTCCAAATCTTATCAAATAACTCTTCTTGATTGCTAGCACCCGCTGATTTCACAACTAGGTCAAGATTTTCTTGATTGACGAAGACAGCATCCACTAATTTGAGGGCTGTTTGAACCTTAGGATCCGAAATTTCCTTTTTCTTTTTTTCAAGATTCTCAGCCACCTCTTTAGTGCGATCTAAAGTTTTATTAAATTGACTGCCACTGTTTGTTTCAACAAAGGTTCTCTCATAGTTGGTAGGTGCAACTTTGGCATTCCAGTCAAATGAAGCAGCAGGACCAGTTACATCTTTCTTATGGTAGGTTGCTGTCTCTGTATTTGTAGTACCTTCTGTATTGCTTGTAGCAGTGGTTGATGGTTTAGATGAACAGCCGACGAGGCCAAATGCTAAAATTGTTGCAGTGGTTAGAAAATAAACTCTAAACTTTTTTCTCACGGTAGTCTCCTTTTTCAAAAACGTTTATTGTATAGTATCAATTATACCATTCTCTTCATTTTTTTGTATGATTTATTAGAAAAAGCTTTTATTGATGACTGCATACTTTTAAGCAAGTATTTGAAAGCTTCCGACACTCTTGAAGGATAATCTCCAAAGGATTTTTATCAATTTTTACTTGTAATAGTCTTTAATAGAAATTCAGTGGGTTTTCAAGAAAATTTTCCAATCACTTTTCTTGAAACCCTTTCCTTCTTCTGATAGACTAATACATAGTTTGAAAAAAGGAGACTTATCATGAAAAAATTTGTTGCTGAATTAATCGGTACATTTATGCTTGTGTTCATCGGAACAGGAGCTGTTGTTTTTGGAAATGGTCTTGATGGCCTTGGACACCTTGAAATTGCTTTTGCCTTTGGTTTAGCAATTGTGGTTGCAGCTTACTCAATCGGAACTGTTTCAGGGGCTCACTTGAACCCAGCTGTTTCGATCGCTATGTTTGTAAACAAACGTTTGTCATCTTCAGAGCTTGTAAACTACATCCTTGGACAAGTAGTTGGAGCTTTCCTTGCGTCAGCTGCAGTATTCTTCCTCTTGTCTAACTCAGGAATGTCAACTGCAAGTCTTGGTGAAAATGCCTTGGCAAACGGTGTCACTGTCTTTGGTGGATTCTTGTTTGAAGTCATCGCAACCTTCTTGTTTGTCTTGGTTATCATGACTGTAACATCAGCAAGCAAGGGCAATGGTGCGATTGCTGGTTTGGTCATTGGTTTGTCATTGACAGCTTTGATCCTTGTGGGATTGAACATTACTGGACTCTCAGTTAACCCAGCTCGTAGCTTGGCACCTGCTGTCTTGGTAGGTGGCGCAGCTCTTCAACAAGTATGGATTTTCATCCTTGCGCCAATCGTTGGTGGCGTTCTTGCAGCTCTTGTTGCGAAAAACTTCCTTGGAACAGAAGAATAATTGAAATTCAAAAAGCCTTGCTCCTCATCTTGAGGAACAGGGCTTTTTCGTATCTGTTTATACTCAATGAAAATCAAAGAGCAAACTAGGAAACTAGCCACAGGTTGCTCAAAACATGGTTTTGAGGTTGTAGATGAAACTGACGAAGTCAGCTCAAAACACTGTTTTGAGGTTGTAGATGAAACTGACGAAGTCAGTAACCATGCATACGGCAAGGCGACGTTGACGCGGTTTGAAGAGATTTTCGAAGAGTATTAGCGGTTGTCAATTTTCTCTGGATAGAGGTCATGTTGGAAGAGGCGTTGTTCTGCCAAGCCTTCATACTTAGTTCCAGGTCTACCGTAGTTGTAGTAGGGATCGATTGAAATACCACCGCGCGGAGTGAATTTTCCCCAGACCTCTAAATAGCGAGGGTCTAGCAAGTTGACCAAGTCTTTTCCGATGGTGTTAATACAGTTTTCGTGGAAATCCCCATGATTTCGGTAGCTAAAGAGGTAGAGTTTGAGGGATTTTGACTCAACACAGAGCTTGTCAGGAATGTAGGAAATATAAATCGTCGCAAAGTCTGGCTGAGCAGTGATTGGGCACAGTGAGGTAAATTCAGGACAGTTGAATTTGATAAAATAGTCATTTTCCACATGACGATTGTCAAAAGACTCGAGGACTTCTGGTTGATAGTCAAAAATGTAGTTGGTTTCTTTATTGCCTAGTAGGCTTAGGTTTTTCATTTCTTCTTGTTGTGACATGATTTTTTCTTTCTAATTTTAAACACCACGTTGGTTGTCGTAGAGGAGGGTATGGAGTTGAGGAAGGACGCGGACATTGCCCCAGCTATCGTCAGCAGCGACGCGTTCCCAGAGTTCTTTGAGACGGTCCAGTTGGTCTTGGACAATATTACCTGTAGCCTTGGGCTCGGGATTTCCTGCTGATAAGAAGAGAACATCTGGTTGGTAGCGTTCTTGAATCCCTTTAGCAAAGGCCAAATCGGCATCATCAAAGACAGGGATTTTAAAGGTGACCTTGTCTGGGTCCAGTTGGGAAACGATAAAGTCCAAGGTCTCAAAGTTGACTTCCATCTTGGATGAAGGAGGCTTGGGACTCAGAGTGACCTGGTCGATGTCTTTTAACCAATTTTGCCAGCGGGAGCCTTGGGTCTCAACTGCCAGAGTGACACCACGTTCTTTGAGCTTGGTGACGAGTTGAGCCATGTTGGCTGCTAGGATAGCAGGATTTCCGCCAGATAGGGTAACGTAGTCGTAGCTTCCTAGCTTATCTAAGGCAGCAATGACTTCATCAGCGGTCATGCGAGTTGGCTTTTCAGAACCATCCCAAGTAAAGGCAGAGTCGCACCAGTCGCAGTGGTAGTCGCAACCAGCAGTGCGGACAAACATGGTTTTCTGCCCAATAGCACGGCCTTCACCTTGAAAGGTTGGGCCAAAAATTTCCAGAACTGGTAGTTTGAGGACACGTTCCCTAGTCATCTAACCACTCCCGTCTAAACTCCGCAAAGGCAGTCGGAGTTTCATAGAGGCGAACGTATTCCAAACGGAGACCGCGTTCGTCTGGCAACTCTTGACTCATGGTTTGGAAAATCCAGTAAACCATGTTTTCAGCAGTCGTGTTCATATAGGGCAGGGTTTCATTGAGATAGCGATGATCCAAGTGGGGCTCTAAGTAGTCCTTGTAGATAGCTTTGATGTCTCCGAAATCGTAGGTCATGCCACGTTCATCTAAAAATCCACTGACAGCAATCTGCAGATGGTAGGTGTGGCCGTGCAGGGACTTGCATTTTCCCTCATAGTGAAAGAGGTGGTGGGCAGCATCGAAAGTAAATTCTTTTGATACCATGGTTCTGTGAGGATTGTAGATAAGAGACTCCCCAGTTTCCTGTTTGATTTCTTTGGGTGCAAAAAACATTAGCCCTCTCCTTTCTGTGAGAGATAAACATCTAGTCCATGCTGACGTAGGTGGCAGGCTGGACAATCTCCACAGCCACTTCCGATAATTCCATTGTAGCAGGTCAAGGTCTTTTCACGAACATAGTCAAAGGCACCGAGTTGGTCGGCTAATTCCCAAGTTTCAGCCTTGTCTAGCCACATGAGAGGTGTTTGGATAACAAAGTCGTAATCCATGGCAAGGTTGAGGGTGACATTGAGAGATTTGACAAAGACATCCCGGCAGTCAGGGTAGCCTGAGAAATCTGTCTCGCAGACACCTGTCACTATATCATTAATACCTCGTTGCTTGGCAAGAACTGCCGCAAAGGAAAGAAAGAGGTGGTTGCGACCGTCAACGAAGGTATTGGGAACCTCTCCCTCTTTTTGCTCGATTTCCATATCAGAGGTCAGCGCATTTTCAGTGATTTGTCCCAGCAGAGACATATCTAAGATGTGATGACGAATGCCTTGTTCCTTAGCGATTTCTCTAGCAACTTGAATTTCGAGATGATGACGTTGGCCATAGGCAAAGGTGACAGCTTCGACTGTTTCATAGTGTTCTTTAGCCCAAAAGAGGCAGGTTGTGGAATCTTGACCGCCGCTAAAGACGACCAAGGCTGATTGACGTTTCATAGTACTCCTTCTAAAATGGGAAATGTTCAGAGCACGCAAAAAGCTCCCTTGAGGGGAGCTAAAAAATACCAAGTAGAGGTTTTTTTTAGCGATGGCATGTCCCAAACATCGTAATATTCTACATACAGTCTAGCATATTTTTTGAAAAATGGCAAAGGGCAAAAAAAGAGACCAAATGAATCCACTTGGTCTCTCGTTTGATTAGCTCAATTCAGCAACGATGGTCTTAATTTGTTCTGCTGTGTGTACTCCAGCAACTTGTTTAACGACTTGGCCGTCTTTTTTGAAGAGAAGGGTTGGGATAGACATGATTCCAAAGGCACGAGCTGTGTTTGGATTTTCATCAACGTCCATTTTAACGATTTTCAAGACATCTTCTGAAAGTTCTTCAGACAATTTATCCAAGATTGGACCTTGCATACGACATGGACCACACCAAGTTGCCCAGAAGTCTACCAAGACCAAACCGTCTTTTGTTTCTTGTTCAAATGTTGCATCTGTAATTGTTTTTGCCATTTTATTTCTCCTTTTTAATTATATTGGCTTAAATCTTGTTTCATGAGATAGAAGAAGACATCTCCATAAGTCCCATGGTAGTCCAAATCATGACCATTGTAGGTTAATTTTTGGACAGTGTAGTAATCCGCGATGCCGATAAGGCAAGCTTGTTGAGAACGTTCAAAGTCTTCGTAAGACTCGAAAGTCATGGTTCTCTCTTGCTTGCTGGCATCTAGATAGGTAATTTCGATCATATAAAACTCCTTTATTCGATCTTGACTTTATTGTACTCCTTGAAAAGAGGAATGTCAAGAAAAATGATTGCGCACGCAACTTTTTTTGAAAATCTGATTATGAAATGAAATCAAGACTCGTCTCCAATCTTTCTTCGACGGCTTTTTGCAGGTAAGCTAGAGTTGTTTGTCCCTCGTCAGTCAGGCAGATAAAGCTAGCCCGTCTATCCTGATCGCAACATCGGCGACTAAGCAAACCGCAGTTTTTCTCTTCCAAGCGAGCGACCATTCGAGAAACAGCGCTCGGGCTGAGATGGAGTTTATCTGGCAGGTCAATCTGTCGTAAAGATTTTTCATCAGCTAGATCCAGATAGTAGAGCAGGTAAAACTCTTTCAAGGTCAACCTTTGTTCACTCTGTTGGGCAATGGTTTCTTCTAACAAGGCTTCCATTTCCTTTTGACGGCGGTTGTAGTCAAACCACTTTTCCAAATAGGTCATTGCTTTCTCCTTTCTTTTCAAAGTAAAAATCACAAAGTCATTACTGACTGTCTTTGTAGCATAAGATGATTGCGCATGCAATGATTATACTACTTTTAGCTAATCCTTGCAAGAAAGAAAAATTTCGGTATTTCCTTGAAATTTCCTGAAAAAAGAGTAAACTGGTATGCAAGAATTCTATTTCAAGGAGTTTGAGATGAAGTTATATGTTCAATTAATGATTCTCTTTGTGATTTCTCTAATCGGTGAGGGAATCTCCAGTTTCTTTCATCTGCCCATCCCAGGCAGTATTATCGGTTTGATTATTCTTTTTCTAGCCCTGCAGTTCAAGTGGCTAAGAACCAGGCATGTCAACATGGTGGGGAATTTTCTGTTGGCTAATATGACCATTCTCTTTTTGCCGCCAGCAGTGGGTATCATGGAAAAGTTTGATGTGATTGCCCCCTATCTCTTGCCCATCGTCTTAATTGTCTTTTTTGCAGCTGTCATCAATATTATCCTCATCGCCCTAGTGGTTCAGTTTATCAAGCGACGGTTTGAGGGAGATTATGAGAAAGGAGAAGCCAAATGAGTGAATTTGTTTCCAATCCCCTGTTTGGGATTGCTCTGTCTATCCTAGCTTATCTAGTGGGAATGTTGATTTACAGGCGTTTCCCCCATCCATTGACAACGCCCTTGCTTTTGTCGGCAATTTTCATTATCATCCTTCTTAAGGCGACGGGTATTTCTTACCAAGATTACTACCAAGGTGGGGTTTATCTGAACAACTTGATTGTCCCATCGACCGTGGCTTTAGGGATTCCGCTTTATAAGAGTTTTCACTTGATGAAGCACCATGCTCGGAGTATTCTCTTTGGTAGTCTGCTAGCAGTAGTTGTTAATACTAGTTTCACTGCTATAGTAGCGAAAATATTTGGTATGGACTTTTTCCTGGCCATTTCTCTCTTTCCCAAGTCAGTGACAACCGCCATGGCAGTGGGGATCACAGAAAAATTGCAAGGCTTGACGACTGTGACCTTGGTTGTCGTAGTGGCGACTGGGATTTTAACCAGTGTTATCGGACCAACACTTTTAAAGTGGTTGAAGATTGACGATCCAGTAGCTGTTGGACTCTCCCTTGGAGGGACAGGTCATGCTGTCGGAACGGGAACGGCCTTTCGATACGGCTCTGTAGCAGGCGCCATGGGTGGCTTGGCTATCGGTGTCACCGGTATTCTCTACGTCTTTGTCAGTCCCATTGTAGCCAGTTTGATATTGAGTTAAAGCAAAACCCAGCTCTTGTAAGCTGGGCGTTTTTTATTGCAAGTTAACCTTATTTTTCAAGATATAGTAGGTTCCGAGGTAGTAGATAATTGCTAGAATGAAATCTTTGAGGATATCAGCGCTGATTAGGAGGTTAAAATCATAATCCATTCGGAAGAAGATAGAAATATAGCCAATCACGATGTTAATCACGATATAGGCTAAAATTCCCATAGCGGTACGATACTCGTTAAATAGTTGACCAATTGAGATGCAAAGGTAAATAGATAAAATCCAAGTAATTGAACCCACCAGAAGAGAGAGGGCATAGAGCCAACCGTAGCCGAGATAAGGAGAGATAAATCGATAGAGGAGTGGCAAATCTTTCACTACAGGGGTGAGTGAGAAGATAATAATGATACTCAAGATAAATACAATATAGCTTATGATTGACCAAATGAGAGCACCCAGTAATTTGGCGGTGATGATTTGGTGTTCAGAGACGGGCAGAGTCAATGTCAGATAGCCCTGACGATCGTAGACACTTCCCTTGAAGCGTCGAACGATTAGAAAGATCGTCGCGATCCAGAGAGTAACGCTGAGCCCACCAAAAACTAAGATCAGAAAGCCTAACAGATAGTAGGGATCATTACCATAGCTAGTGTAGGTCTGACTAATACCAGAAATGGATGCACCAATCAAAACCGAAATTGCAAGCACAGCACCGTAGAGAGCTAGATACCATTTGTTAACATTTTTAAATTCATAACGAACTAAATTCCAAAACATAATAATCTCCTTTGTCTAAGCCTTGAACTCTTGGCGGAAGAGCTGGTCAATCGACTCACCCGACTCGTAACGAATATCATCTACATTTCCTTGACGGACAA
This sequence comes from Streptococcus oralis subsp. dentisani, assembly GCF_002096615.1. Lineage (GTDB taxonomy): Bacteria > Bacillota > Bacilli > Lactobacillales > Streptococcaceae > Streptococcus > Streptococcus oralis_U. Next base: position 6,455 of record NZ_NCUX01000027.1, on the reverse strand, counting down.
CTTTTCCGTTATTTAGGAAGATGATTTCATCCAAGATCGGCTCAATATCTGAAATCAAGTGGGTAGAAATCAAAACAGTTGAAGTTGGTGAGTAGTTGTTGATGATGGTGTTCAAGATATAGTCACGGGCAGCCGGGTCCACACCACCAATTGGTTCGTCGAGAACGTAGAGACGAGCTTCACGGCTCATAACGAGGATTAATTGAACCTTTTCCTTGTTCCCTTTCGACAATTTCTTGAGACGACTATTTTCATCAATGCCAAGATCTGCTAAAAGATGCTGAGCCCGCTCAAGATTGAAATCTTGATAGAAGGTTTTAAAATAGGTTAGAGCATCCTTGACCTTCATCTCTTCATTCAGATAAGTCGTGTCCGGAAGATAAGAAACGATAGCCTTGGTGGACGGACTCGGGTCCATGTTGTTAATGAGGACACGTCCGTTGTCTGGCTGGAGAAGTCCGTTGATCAGCTTGATCAGGGTTGTTTTTCCAGATCCGTTTGGACCGAGAAGCCCGACGATTTTTCCAGCGGGAATCTCAAGGGAAACATTGTTAAGGGCTGCTGTAGCCCCATAGGATTTGGATACATTTTCAAATGCTAGTAATGTCATAATTTTACACTCCTTTGATGTATTCGCTAAGCACACTTGGCAGTTCTTCTTTTTGATATCCGAATTGAAGCATGCCCGTTACAAAGTTTTTCAGTTGCTCCTCAGAAAGCTGTTTGCGGGACTGAACGATGAGATCTAAGTTCTCAGTGACAAAACGACCAGTAGTCCTCTTGCTATAAACGAAGCCCTCGCGCTCAAGGTCAGACAAGGCGCGCTGAATGGTGTTGGGATTGACCCCAGCCTCGCTCGCTAGTTCCCTTACGGTTGGGAGCTGTTGGTTGGGTTCCAGTTCATGGGAAACAATCTGTAATTTGATTTTTTCCATAATCTGCAAATAAATGGGTTTTGTATTATCAAATGACCAGGACATCATAGTCTCCTTTCTTTTTCTTTGTTGTTCTAATTAAATAATACAATAAAACAAAAAACTTGTCAAGTAAAAATAAGAATTGTTTTGGGAATTGCTCAAAAAATGGTATAATGAAAAGAAAACGACAAGGAGGGAAATGCATGCGTTGTCCAAAATGTGGGGCTACCAAGTCTAGTGTTGTTGATAGTCGACAAGCCGAAGAAGGAAATACCATCCGCCGAAGACGTGAGTGCGACGAGTGTCAGCATCGTTTTACAACCTATGAACGAGTAGAAGAACGAACGCTGGTTGTCGTCAAAAAAGACGGCACACGAGAACAGTTTTCGAGAGATAAAATCTTTAATGGGATTATTCGCTCAGCCCAGAAGCGTCCTGTGTCAAGTGATGAAATCGGCATGGTGGTCAATCGTATCGAGCAAAAACTCCGTAGTCGCAGTGAGAATGAGATCCAAAGTGAATATATTGGAGCCTTAGTCATGGAAGAATTGGCAGAACTAGATGAGATTACCTATGTTCGTTTTGCCAGTGTTTACCGTAGTTTTAAGGATGTGAGTGAGTTGGAGAGTCTGCTCCAGCAGATCACCCAGTCCTCTAAGAAGAAAAAGGAAAAATAGATGAAGCCAAATGACCGTTTTTCTTTTCTAAAGAATAATCGGGTGTCGCAAGATACCTCTTCCCTGGTGCAGTGCTACCTCCCGATTATCGGTCAGGAGGCGCTGAGCCTCTATCTATATGCCATTACCTTTTGGGATGGAGGGCAAAAGGAACACCTTTTTGCAAACATTCTTAATCATTTGAATTTCGGGATGAATACGCTCCTCCAGTCTTTTAAAATCTTATCTGCCTTAGATCTGTTGACTCTTTACCAGAAGGGGGAAGTCTATGAATTGCAGCTTCATTCTCCCCTCTCCAGTCAGGATTTTTTAAGTCATTCTGTCTATAGCAGATTATTAGAGAGAAAGATTGGGGATACAGCTGTTTTTGCTATGAAACAGGCTCCAAGTGAGGGAGAAGAACTCTCTGTTTCCTTGAGCCAAATCTTTCCAAATCTGACTGAAGAAGTGACTACAATCGAGTCAAAAAGCAAGTTAAAAAATGATTTTGACTTGGAGCATTTTCAGCAGCTGATGGCTCGAGATGGCCTGCGTTTTGAAAATGAGCAGGCGGATGTTCTGGAATTGTTTGCCATTGCAGATGAAAAAAAATGGACCTGGTTTGAAACCTATCAACTAGCCAAAGCGACAGCTGTGGCTCAGGTTATTTCAGTCAAACGCATGCGTGAAAAGATTGCGCAAAAGCATGTGTCTTCGGACTTTAGCTCCAAAGAAATGACCATTATCAGGGAAGCCAAAAATAAAACTCCCCTGCACTTTTTAGCGGAAATCAAGCAAACGCGTAAGGGAAACATCACCCAAAGTGAAAGAGAACTCCTTCACCAGATGGCATCTTTAGGTTTGTTGGACGAAGTCATCAATATCGTCTTACTTTTAACCTTTAACAAGGTTGATTCGGCTAATGTCAATGAAAAATATGCCATGAAAGTTGCCAACGACTATGCCTATCGCAAAATTCGGACAGCAGAGGAAGCCGTGCTTCGGATTCGAGAACGTCAGCAAAAAAGCCATGAAGACCAGAAATCGAAAACTAGCTCGACTAAGACAAATGTTCCTAAGTGGAGTAATCCAGAATACAAAAATCAAACCAGCGAGGAAACTCGTCTGGAACTAGAACGCAAAAAACAAGAAATGTTAGCCCGATTAGAAGAAGGAGGAGACTAGATGGAAAGTGTGGGTGACGTAATCAAACGTCAGACAAGTCGTTTTCAGTATCAGGACCTAGTCCAGCAGATCATGAAGGACCCAGATGTAGCGGCTTTTATCCAGAAAGAATCCCTCAGCCAAGAGGAGTTAAATCGTAGTATCTCCAAGTTCAACCAATATATCACAGAACGGGACAAGTTTCTTCGTGGGGATGCGGACTATATAGCGCGTGGCTACAAGCCAATCTTGGTCATGAATCACGGCTACGCGGATGTGTCTTATGAAGAAACGCCCGAACTAATCGCGGCTGAAAAAGAGGCAGCTATAAAGAATCGTCTCAAGTTGATCAATCTACCAGCAAGTCTCAAGAAAGCGAAGTTGGCTCAGATTGACCTGGATGATCTAGGTCGTTTGCCGATTTTTGAAAGACTCTATGCCTTTGTTGACCTTTACCCTAGTATCCGAAAAGGCCTCTATCTTTATGGAGATTTTGGTGTTGGTAAGAGTTTCATGATGGCGGCCTTAGCTCACGACCTATCTGAAAAACGTGGGGCATCAACGACTATTCTCCACTATCCAAGTTTTGTCATTGATGTGAAAAATGCCATCGGTGAAGGATCTGTGAAGACCTTGGTGGATGACATCAAGTTAGCAGAAGTCTTGGTCTTGGATGATATTGGCGCAGAGCAGTCGACTCCTTGGGTACGTGATGAGATTCTCCAAGTCATTCTCCAGTACCGCATGCAGGAAGATTTGCCGACCTTCTTTACTTCCAACTTTAATTTCCAAGATTTGGAAAAACATTTTGCCAAAGGAAAGAATGGAAATGATGAGACTTGGGAAGCTAGACGGGTTATGGAACGAATCCGTTATTTGGCTGAGGAAACGAGACTAGAAGGAGAAAATCGCCGATGACAGAAACCATTAAACTGATGAAAGCTCATACTTCAGTTCGTCGCTTTAAGGAGCAAGAGATTCCTCAAGCAGACTTGGACGAGATTTTGACTGCTGGACAAATGGCGTCATCTTGGAAAAATTTCCAATCCTACTCTGTGATTCTTGTGCGCAGTCAAGAGAAGAAGGATGCCTTATATGAATTGGTTCCTCAGGAAGCCATTCGCCAGTCAGCTGCTTTCTTGCTTTTTGTCGGTGACTTGAACAGAGCTGAAAAGGGAGCAAGCCTTCATACGGACACTTTCCAACCCCAAGGAGTGGAAGGTCTCCTCATCACGTCTGTGGACGCTGCGCTTGCTGGGCAAAATACCTTGCTTGCGGCTGAGAGTCTGGGATATGGTGGTGTGATTATCGGTTTAGTCCGTTACAAGTCAGAAGAAGTGGCAGCGCTTTTTAACTTGCCTGACTATACCTACCCTGTTTTTGGGATTGCCCTTGGTGTGCCAAACCAACAACATGAGGTCAAACCAAGACTGCCTTTGAAACAAGTGGTTTTTGAGGAAGAATACCAAGAACAGCCAGTTGAAGCGATTTTGGACTATGACCAAGTACAGGCAGACTATGCTGGTGCGCGTGCGACGACTTCTTGGAGTCAGCGTTTGGCAGAGCAGTTCGGTCAAGCCGAACCTCGTTCAACTCGGAAGAATCTAGAACAGAAAAAGTTATTGTAGAAAGTGAGAAAACATGGTCTTACCAACTATTGCCATTGTGGGACGTCCCAATGTTGGGAAATCAACCCTATTTAATCGGATCGCTGGTGAGCGGATCTCAATCGTAGAAGATGTCGAGGGTGTGACACGTGACCGTATCTATGCAACGGGTGAGTGGCTCAATCGTTCCTTTAGTATGATTGATACTGGAGGGATTGACGACGTCGATGCTCCCTTCATGGAGCAAATCAAGCACCAGGCAGAAATTGCTATGGAAGAAGCCGATGTCATCGTCTTTGTGGTGTCTGGGAAAGAAGGAATTACGGATGCAGATGAGTACGTAGCTCGTAAACTTTATAAGACCCATAAACCTGTTATCCTTGCCGTTAACAAGGTTGACAACCCTGAGATGCGAAATGATATCTTTGATTTCTATGCGCTAGGCTTGGGTGAACCGCTGCCAATTTCGTCTGTCCACGGTATTGGTACAGGGGATGTGTTAGACGCCATCGTCGAAAATCTACCACACGAAGTCGAAGAAGAAAATCCAGACGTGATTAAATTTAGCTTGATTGGCCGTCCTAACGTTGGAAAATCTAGCTTGATCAACGCTATTTTGGGAGAAGACCGCGTGATTGCCAGTCCAGTAGCTGGAACAACGCGTGATGCCATTGATACCCACTTTACAGATGCGGATGGCCAAGAGTTTACCATGATTGATACAGCTGGTATGCGTAAGTCTGGTAAAGTCTATGAAAATACGGAGAAATATTCTGTCATGCGAGCTATGCGTGCCATTGACCGTTCTGACGTGGTCTTGATGGTCCTCAATGCCGAAGAAGGTATCCGTGAGTACGACAAGCGTATCGCAGGTTTTGCCCACGAAGCGGGTAAAGGAATGATCATCGTGGTCAACAAGTGGGATACACTAGAAAAAGACAACCACACCATGAAAAACTGGGAAGAGGATATCCGTGAGCAGTTCCAATATCTACCTTACGCACCGATTGTCTTTGTATCCGCTCTTACCAAGCAACGACTCCACAAACTGCCTGAGATGATCAAGCAAATCAGTGAAAGTCAAAATACACGTATTCCGTCTGCGGTGCTCAACGATGTCATCATGGATGCCATTGCTATCAATCCAACACCGACAGATAAAGGAAAACGACTCAAGATCTTCTACGCGACCCAAGTGGCAACCAAGCCACCAACCTTTGTCATCTTTGTCAACGAAGAAGAACTCATGCACTTCTCTTACCTGCGTTTCTTGGAAAATCAAATCCGCAAGGCCTTTGTCTTTGAAGGAACACCGATTCACTTGATTGCAAGAAAGCGGAAATAAACGGCTCTTTGTCAACTGTAGTGGGTTGAAGTCAGCTAAGATCGAGAAAGGACGAATTTCGTCCTTTCTTTTTTGATGTTGAGAGCGATGAAAATCCTTTTTTTGAAGTTTTCAAAGTTCCGAAAACCAAAGGCATTTCGTTTAATGAGTTTAATAAGATTATTCGTTGCTTCCAATTTGGCGTTGGAATAGGGTAATTGGAGAGTGTTGACGATCTTTTCTTTATCCTTGAGGAAGGTTTTAAAGACAGTCTGAAAAAGAGGATGAACCTGCTTCAGATTGTCCTCAATAAGTCCGAAAAATTTCTCGGGTTCCTTGTTCTGAAAGTGAAAAAGCAGGAGCTGATAGACATTGTAGTGGTGTTTCAAGTCTTCTGAATAGCTTAATAGTTTGTCTAGAATTTCTTTATTCGTCAAGTGTATACGAAAAGTAGGGCGATAAAATCGCTTATTGCTGAGTTTACGACTATCTTGTTGGATGAGCTTCCAGTAACGTTTGATAGCCTTATATTCATGAGATTTTCGCTCAAACTGATTCATAATTTGGACACGAACACGATTCATAGCACGGCTTAAGTGTTGGAGTAAAACAGTCCACTGAACTGTTTTAGCTTGAGTTTAGAAATTCGAAAGCGAAGTCGTTTGGCCAAGTCATAGTAAGGGCTAAACAAATCCATTGTAATGATTTTCACTTGACAACGAACAGCTCGATCGTATCGAAGAAAGTGATTTCTTATGATAGCTTGTGTTCTACCCTCAAGGACAGC